>CALHUZ010000326.1 GCA_938039305.1 uncultured Saprospiraceae bacterium | reverse complement strand
CACATTTTTATAAATAGCATTTTCTGTTCCATAACACTTTTTAAGTTCCAGCTCATTTTGCTTTTTATAGCAATTTAAGCATCTAAAAAAGTGTAAAGCATGTACCCGAACAAGTGTAAAGTATGTGCCTTGTCTGTACCTAATTGACTATAAAATTATGATACCCAGCGTATCCCGAAGGGTATGCTGTGGTCATCATGTGTTATCAGCTGGAACTTTTATCCAAGTAGTTCTCCATTTTTCAAAAAAGGCTGCTTATAATACCTTTTACCCGTTGCTTGGTATAATGCATTTGCTAATGCACCAAAGACAGGTGGAAAAGGAGGTTCTCCGAGTCCAGTCGGATCAATCTCATTCTTAACAAAATGAACGTCAATTTCTTTTGGTGCTTCTCCCATTCTAATCATTCGGTATTGATGGAAGTTTGATTTTTGTGGAGTGCCATCTATAAATGTCATTTCTCCAAATAGAGCATTACCTATTCCATCAATAATGCCCCCTTCTGCCATATTTTTCGCAGCATCTGGGTTGATAACTATTCCGCAGTCAATGGCACAAGTGACTTTTTGGACTACGGGTTGCTCATCAACAATTTGAAGATCTAATACATGTGCTGCATAAGAATTATGACAAAAGTAAGCTGAGACGCCTCTATGCACCTTGGTATCAGTTTGTGCCCAATTGGATTTTTCTTTAACAAGTTTTAATACACCAATGTAGCGATCAGCATCGTAATCATTCGATTCACCAACAGGGTTTTCTTTTGCACGTTGGAGTAATTCTAATCTGAACTCAATTGGATCTTTTTTAATTTCTTTTGCTAGTTCATCTAAGAATGATTGTTCTGCCCCTGCAATGAAGTTCGATCGAGGTGCTCTAAATGCACCTGTTGTAATATTAGAATCAATTGAGAATTCCTCTGCCAAGTAATTATCTAAGCTCCCTGCAGGAAAGCGATTCGCATATAACGGACTTTCTGGAACACCTCCTGCTTTTACATGGATAGCTAAGAGATTGTCGTCTTTGTCCAAGGCTGCTCTGTATATAGCTTGATAAGTTGGACGATAGATTCCATTTAGCATATCATCTTCTCTTGAGTATAAAAACTTAACAGGTGCATTTGTTTTTTGTGAGATAACTGCAGCTTCCACCATATAAGAACTGTAAGCTCTTCTTCCAAATCCTCCACCCATTCTTGTCATTTCTATTTCAATATTATCTGGAGCAATTCCAAGTCTTGCAGAAATAGTTGGTTCGATTAATCCGGGTGCTTGTAGAGGTCCTACTATCTTTACTTTACCATTAGTCACATGGGCAAAAGTGTTCATTGGTTCCATACAGTTATGAGCAAGGTATGGAGCAGTGTAGTGCCTTTCTATTACTCTTGATGCATTTCTGAATTGTTCTTCTGGATTGCCATCTCGTCTGATAACTTTCATATTCTTGGTCAACAATGATTCCATCTGTAGGTTATGCTCAGATGTGTTTTCTAGGCCAGCAGGCGTATGTACTGTTATTCCGGTACCAAAATGATCGATCTTTACAGTATTGGCTCGGGTAGGCTTCCATGATGCTTCTATTTTTTTCTTTGCATTCATTACTTGCCAGGTAGATTCTCCTACAATAGCAATAAATTCTGGAAACGCATTGGTATCAAAGTAAGTTCTTGTGTAATCGTCGTTGTAAGTTTTGACAGGGAATACATTTTGAATCCCAGACATGGATTTAATGGATTCTATATTAGTTATCTTATCCAAAGTCAATCCAAAAGAAGGAGGAAAAACTGGCATAGCATATAACATTCCTTCAGTATAGTAATCTATTCCATACATAGGTTTGCCCGATACAATATTATGTCCATCTACATTGCCCTTTGACTGACCTATGATCTTGTATTCTGAAGGCTTTTTCATGATAACTTCTTCTGGGACAGGAAGAGTCGAAGCCAATGTCGCTATTTCACCATAGCCAATTTGTTGTTCGCTATTTTTATGATAACATATTCCTGATGCAGTTGTCACTTCATCAATAGATACTTCCCATTTCTTAGCTGCCGCTTGTCTCAGCAATTGTCTGGCTGTTGCACCTGCTGTTCTAAGTGGCTTCCATTTCATCATTATTCCCCTGCTTCCTCCTGTAAATTGGCCAAAAGCACCACCAGGATATTTATCCTGATTATATGGAGCTTGTTCGACCATTACGTTTTTCCAATCGATGTCTAATTCTTCTGCAACAATCATCGGCATAGAAGTTTTTACGTTTTGGCCAAATTCAGGATTAGGAGAAAATATAGTGACGACTCCGTTGTCACCAATTTTGAGATAGGAATTAAATTCAAACCATTCATTAGGTAGTTCTAATTCATCGACTTTTTCTGAATCGGATTTACATGCCGCAATCCAACTAAAACTGAGTATCATACCTCCACCAGCTATAGTAGATGTTTTAATAAATGATCTTCTATTATATGTCGTCTTTACTTTTTTCATTTTCATCAGATATGTAGATTATTTAGAAGCGGATTTGATAGCAGCTTTGATTCGATTATAAGTCCCACAGCGACATAGGTTACCATGCATGGTCTCATCTATGTCTTGATCAGTTGGTTTAGGATTATCTTTGAGTAGAGCAGCGGCATTCATAATTTGTCCCGCCTGACAATATCCACATTGGGGGACATCATGCTCTATCCATGCTTTTTGTAAGGGATGCTCGCCATTTGCTGAAAGTCCTTCAATAGTAGTTATGCTTTTTCCACTAGCATTTTCTATTGGAAATATGCATGACCTCATGGCAGCTCCATCTATATGTATTGTACATACACCGCATTGTGCTATGCCGCAGCCATACTTGGTTCCCAGTAATTTCAGATGATCTCTAAGCACCCAAAGAAGTGGCGTTTTAGGATCAATAGTAATTTCTTCTGTTTTGCCGTTTATATTTAAATTGAACCTTTTCATATATTTATTTTTTTTATTCTTGTATATAACGAAAACACACAAAATAGGCTGTTTTAGTTACTAATACACACGACTATTCTATCTCAAGTCAATGCGACTTAAAGTCAAATTAAATGAGTCAGATCAGGTGCTTGTCTAATTTTGAAATATTGTATTA
>CALHUZ010000325.1 GCA_938039305.1 uncultured Saprospiraceae bacterium | reverse complement strand
CCATTTGCGGAAACGATAGGGGCGTAGTTATTTAGCTTTTTGTTGGTTTGATTCTCGGCGACCACCACATTGTTCTTGGCTATCTGTATGCCGAAGTTGTTCTCGAGTGTGATCGTCTTGGCTTCCTCTAAGGTCAAGATCTCTTGTGCGCCCAGTTCTTGGACATCAAGGAAGACGACAACAAGCAGTATGATGACTGACAGTATATATTTCATAGAAGATGTTTCTTGTTCTTTTCTCATTATAACTGTTCTTCTTTCATTTCAATCAATGCTCTCTCTACAGATTCACGTTCTGGTTTTACTCCAGTCCATAGCCATGCGACACCTACCTTGAAACTGTTCTTAAGAGCTAATAATAATGGAAGCAAAAATAAGGTCATTAGTGTGGCATAAGCTATCCCATAAGCCACTGATATCGCCATTGGAATTAGGAACTGTGCGGAAAAGCTTTTTTCAAATATCAATGGTGCTAATCCAGCTACAGTCGTCAGTGATGTTAAGAAGATAGCTCTAAATCGTGAACGAGCGGCTTCAACCATAGCTTTGTGATATTCCCAACCTTCCTTCAGAAGGATATTGAATTTTTCAATGAGTACGAGACCATCATTTACAAGTATCCCGATTAAGGCAACGATACCCAAGACCGATAACATATTGACACTTTGGTCGTGTACATAGTGTCCCCATGCTACACCGACAAAGCAGAACGGAATCAAAATGAATAGAAGTAATGGCTGCCCATATGATCTAAACACAAATGCAATGACTCCATACATAAGGATCAAAACGATCGGAAGTACTGTGGCCATCTTATCTCCGATTTGCGCAAACTCTCTATTCTGCCCTTCATAGTAAGGGGTTACAGTTGGATATTTAGAAATAATTGTAGGCATTACTCCTTCACGGATTTCTGCGAGTATCTCAGGTGTAGAATCTTTTAAATCTGACATGCCTGCTTCCACTCTGATCTCTCTCTGACCATCTAAGTGGTTGATGACTACATCGCCACGCGCGATCGTATAGCTTGCTATCTCAGCCAATGGAACACGATTGCCACTCGGAGTGACGATGCGCATCTCATCAAGGTCTGTTATGCTACTTCTATTTTGTTTATCATATCGAACCCATACACGGATCTCATCTCTGCCACGTTGGAATCTCTGAACCGAGGCACCGAAGAATCCTGCTCTGACTTGTGTCATGACTCCATTCAGCGTAAGCCCAAGGAGGTAAGCGTTTTCTTTCAATTTCAATTTGATTTCCTTGATACCTGCTGGATCATTGTCTGTTACATCTGCTAGTCGTGTATTCTCTCTGAAGGAGTTTTTCAAATCTTGCTTCGCTTGTTTTAGTTCAGATATATTGTTGCCAACTAAGGATATGGATACTGGCTTTCCGCCAAATGAATTTCCTCCTCCGAATTCTACAAATTCTGCATCATATATAGGCCCCACCATTGTTCTGACGGCATTAGCAACTTCAGATGCTCTGAGATCACGCTGTTCTCCATTGAGTAAGTTTAGAGTCAATGAAGCATTTGATGATCCGGGACCTAAACGTCGTACCGTGTTTTCTATCACTTGAAGATTTCCAGTTTGATTTTCTGTCAGTTCTTCATTTGCTTCCCAAGCAGCATTCTCAATAGCAGTAATCAGAGAATCTGTAATCGTCTCACTTGTGCCTTGTGGCATTTTCAATGTGATTGCTACTCTGTCAGATGAGATATTTGGAAAAAATGTAAACCTGATGATACCTCCTTGCATGGCTCCAATAGTCAATAGCAGAAAGGCGATTGGTAAAGCCAAACCAAATACCTTATTATTCAAAACTAACTTCAGCACTGGTACATAAAGTGTGTCTCTAATCCATCCTATGCCTTTGTCTGCCCATATATTGAGAAGGAATGGTTTTGACTCTTTGTCTAAAGCTCTTGAATGTGCCAAGTGAGCTGGTAGAATTAGAAATGCCTCGATTAAAGAGATGAGAAGTATAATGCCTACGACTGATGCTATCTGACCAAAAAAGGCCCCAAGCCTTCCAGGTAAAAAGATGAAAGTTGAAAAGGCTATTATAGTGGTCAGTATCGCTGCTATGATCGGTGGGAATACTTGAAGTGTTCCATCTATAGCCGCTTGCACCCTGTTTTTTCCTCTTTCGTATTGATCAAATATGTTTTCCGCGATAACAATTCCATCATCCACTAAGATACCTATGACGAGGATCATTCCAAATAGTGAAATGACATTGATGGTGATCAAGTTTGGAGCAAAAATGAAAAGCCCAAGGAAAGAGAAGGGGAGACCAACCGCTACCCAGAAGGCAATACTTGGTTTTAGAAAGATCGAAAGAAAGATAAGAACCAAAAGAATTCCGATTGCTCCATTTTCGACGAGCAAGTTTTGGCGATCTCTAAGTGCGATTGAAAAGTCAGCACTAATGTCTAATTGTATGACATCATTTTTCTCATTGAAGCCTGTTATATATTCTTTTACATTTTCTGTAGCCTTCAGTAGGTCTTCATTATTGGTAGTGCTTACAGATATGGATACTGCTGGGTTGCCGTTGAAATTAATCCTGTCTGGGACTTCAGACCATTTGTCATGAACGACGGCTACATCTTTTAGTCTGATGACTTGCCCATTCGAACTTGCTTTCACAACTATGAAATCTAACTCTGTACCGAAGTAAGATCTATTATTAGCTCTAATTAGGTATTCTTCAGTTTCCGTTTTTATATTTCCACCAGTTGTGATTAGGTTTGAGTTCCTAACGGCTGCGGCTACTTCTGCAAATGTTAAGTTGAAAGCACGAAGATCATTTTCGCGTACAGCGATTTCAATTTCTTCATCTGGGAAGCCGCTTACAACTATTTGAGATATACCGGGGATGGCCCTTATGTCATTTTCTATTTTTCGACTGACTCCCTTTAAGGTACGAAGTGGGACTCCTTCGCCACTTACCGTGAATGTGATGGCCCTGTTTATGTTTTCTTGTTTCGAAATAACAGGGGGCTCCATGTCCACGGGAAATGAAGGGACACGATCTACGGCATTCTTTACATTAGCTAAAACAATATCGATATCAGTATCTTCTTCAATCTCTACGGTGATAGTTGCTGCATTCTCGCGTGATGCAGAGGTGACTCTGTCTATGTTGACAAGACCTCTAAGGTTATCTTCTATTTTTAAAACTACTCCTTCTTCTATCTCAGCAGGTGATGCTCCCGGATATACTATATTGATAGTAATGAGTTTAGAATCCTCAAGAGGGAAAAAAGACGACTTCGTTTTTGTCAATCCTATATAGCCAAAGATGGCTACAGAAAAAATGATGACATTAACTGTGACTGGATACTTTATAAAGAAGGAAAGAAAATTCTTCATTTTTACGTTTATTGAACCAAGCGACTTAGATTGACTATTGGTTGACTTGTACTAAAATGTAGTCGGTTCTTGTTTTGAATCACTTAGAGTCATTCGCATGTAGTCCTACTCCTCGAAGCGTTTTACTTGCATGCCCTCATAGGCACTCGGAAGCATTTTGGACAATATTTCAGTTCCATCCTCAAGACCTCTTATGATGGCAGTCGTTTCTGTAAAATACACTGGTACTATCGATTGCAACTTTAGAAGATCACCATCCAAGACATATACCTTGTTATCGTCTGTGATCAGCTTACGCGAGATTTCAAAAGTGTTTTCTTCATTTTTTGCATTGAGATTAGCTTCGAGGTACATCCCTTCTCTGAGGCCTTTACCATTTACACGGATGAACGCTTGCACTGTCTGAGTGTTTGGATCGATTAGACTATTTAGTCTTGTGATGGTTCCTTTCCACTGCTTTGTATGCTCTATGTTTTCAAGGACTACTGTGCTACCTCTTTTCAATAGGTCGACATATGAGGAGTTAACTGCTACTTCAAGTTCATATATAGATGGATTGATGAAAGAGCCTAGTTTTTGACCAGGCCTGATAAGCGCTCCTTTGTCAACCATCGCCTCTGTCAGTACTCCATTGAAAGGTGCTGTGATTGTATACTTGGCTAAGCGTTCTTCTAGATTTTTGATGTTGTACCACGCTGATGATATATTCTTACCTCCTATATATAGCTTTTCAGAATCCGAAGTTGGTTTAGGCAGCTCAGGCAAGCTTTGATTTACATCAAATGTCGAAACGTACTGCTGCCAGTTCTCATAAGAGTCTGGATAGTCAAATCGTAGATCTGGCAGTAAGGCGACAATCTGATTATACAGCCCACTTTTTTGTGTTCTCATATTAGCACGATGTTCATCACTATTCAATCTTAAGAGCACAGATCCATTGGTGTAAGCGACACCAGGTTTGAAGGTATTTTGACTATAGTCAAATATGCCTTGTACTTCAGAATAGATCTCTATCCGATCGCGTGCCGCGAGATTCCCACTTGCAGTTATGGTGATTGGTGTGCTTCCATTCTGTACTACTTGAGTATAAACGGATGGGGTAGCCCGAGCTTCTTTCTTTGGAGCTGGCTTTTCTGTTGCGGCCATTTTCTTCATCCCAAAAAATCCGGCAGCGATGATCAGTAGGCCAATGGCAGTAATGATTATTTTTCTCATAAAGAGGTTGTATAGTTTTGTAGACGACAGCAGCCATACACTGCTGAAGACTTAAGTATTTATGTATTTGGTTGATCCAAGTGATAAGAAGACAAAGATGGCATATATCTTTATTTTGCTATATGTTCTGGTCTAAAAAGAAGTAAACTATCATATATGGATATTGTTGATGATTCAGAAAAAAAGAATTGTCAAAAAGAGAACCCTATTTATCCCTTTCATTTAGCGCCACCCATTATTAAGTTAAAGCTCCTTCGCTTTATTTAAACTGTAATGTCAGACCAATGTTGAGCTTGGCTTACTGAAATCGTTGAACGGTAGAATAATCCAGACATGTGTCGCTTACACATTGATTCTTGACTGACGATCATTCTTTTGGGTAAACAGTTTTTGGTTATTGCTATGAGGATTAAGCACTACTGACTCAATGGACTTCTGCTGAAATGTAAAGCATGCTTGACTTTAATTAAAATGTAAAGTATATTTGACATATTGGAAAACAAACTGTTCTAATAGAACGCTAAACTTGTCAGATATTATGAGTAATCAAAGCGCACGGTATAATGAGGAGCACAACAAGCTCATGAAAATAATCAACTTCAGGTTTCCACATAAGTACAAGAAGATTGGTCTTTTCGGGGCCATCGCCACTTTTGCCTTTTTAATTATCTACAAATTCGCAGGAGGTGATTTACTTCTGATGAAAGACGTATGCAGGACGGTCATGTTGGCCTTTTTATTAGTGGCCTCACTGAGTAAGGATTCTTTTGAGGATGAATACGTAGCGCACATAAGAGCTCAGTCCTTTGTTGTTGCATTTGTTTGTGCCGTGTCTTATTCTATTGGATTGCCTCTTGTTGCTTTAGTCATGAATTTATTGATTGTCAAGGTCACTGGAGATGGAAGTGTTAATTTCCATGAAGTCTCCGCATTTGAGGTGATGTTCATGCTGACATGTTTTCAACTTCTTTTCTTTGAAACTATGAAACGTTTTGGTCATGCACAATAGACTTAAAGTGGAAAGAGCAGAACGCAACCTGACACAAGATGACCTGGCCAAAATGATCGGAGTGTCGAGACAAACGATTAACTCGATAGAGAAGAATAGATATGTGCCATCGACGATACTGGCTATCAAACTTTCTAACGTTTTTGAAAAGAATGTTAATGAACTCTTTACTTTAGAAGCTGATGATTGATTGCAATAGTATAATAATGGAGTTGTACCTAAGGTTAGGCACGTCAGGATTGTAGTTGGAATAATGGGTTCAAAAACTCGTATGAATTATAACTATAGATCTTAATATATATGTCATGAAACCCATCCCATCAGTGATCAATGGAATGATATTTAGGATGCGCTTTTCAATTGTTGTTTCTTTTTTTGCAAAACTGATATAGTCTGCATAATGTCGCTGCTTGCTTGGAGAATGGGTTTTGAACATTTTAGCTTCTTTGGGCTGTGATTAAATCATTTTATGCCTTATGGGTTCTTAAGCGTTCAAATTATACTTATATTTAGTATATTAAGATGAGTTTGAAAGGGTGAATTGACTCCATGATAGCAAGAAATATCTATCCATTTCTAGTGATTTTAATTGTAGGACTGTTGCTGCTTACATCAAGCTGTGAAGATAAAATTGACTTTGCAATTCCTGAGGATACCTCTGAAGCATTAGCTATTGAAGGTCGCATCATCATGGGGATGGAATCTAAAGTAGAAGTAATCATTTCACAGGTTTTTGATTTTACTGCAAGTGGCAGAAATATTTTGGAAGCTGAAGAAATATACGTGGAGAATGATGATGGCCATATCTTTCCACTTCGACAAGTAGAAAATGGAGTCGCCCAACGAGTTTATAAAGCTACTATTCCTGATAATGATAAATTCATAGTTGCGGTTGGGAAAAAATATCGTCTTCATGTTACTGATAGTAATGGGATATCCTATGTTTCTGATTATTCCTTGATGACAAGTGCTGATGATATTGAAGGCGTATATATCAAAAAAGTCAAAGAGTTGAGACAAAATGAAATCGGAGACTACGTAGATCAAGAACGATATCAAATTAGTGTGGATGTAGCTGATTTAAAATCAAATAATACTAGCGGTCTCTTATTTGAATTTTCTGGTGTCAATCAACTAACCGATAGAGACGGAAATGTTTGTTATATATCGAGATTGCATAATACTCAAGAGTTGCCATTATTTACTTTTGATCAAGCAGGGAATGGAGAAAAAGAAAGGGAAGTTCTATTGTTCGACCCAAATTATTTTCATCATGAAAAAATGTATTATACAATCCATCAATATAGTTTAGATGAGGCAGCGTTGAACTATCATGAGCAATTACTATCCCTACAAGAATTTACAGGATCACTTTTTGACAATCCTCAAGGACGGACAACTACTAATTTTAAAACAGTATCTGAAACATCGAAAGATGTCTTTGGCCATTTCTATGCCACATCCAAGGATAGTATATTATTGAAAATTGATCAAGAATTCACCGGTAATGTGGGATTGTATTGCCCACAAGTTCTATGGGGATGTCCTATTCCTCTTCCTGAATCTGATGGTTGTTGTCTTGCTGAATGTGGTTGGCTCCAGGCAAAAGATTGTTGTTGTTGTATAAACCTTGTGGGGGCTTCATACACGCCGCCTCATTACTGGGAATAAAACCGTATTAAATCATTTCATATGATAGGATATCGTATAGTTTTTTCAATTGGCTTCTTGATGAGCTTTTCATTTCTTTTGGCTCAAACTGTAGAACGTTTAGAAATTCCCCAAGGCTCATTGATTGAAGCTATCGATATGATTTCGGAGCGAAGTGATCGTAACATCTTTCATAATGTTCCTGATACTATTATATTGACCCGACCTTTTGATTTTGTAGATCAACGAATAGAAGAGATACTCGAAGAGCTTTTGGAGGAGACTATTTATGGATATGTCGCATATCGAGATTATGCTATTGTAATCTTGTCAAAGTCAGTTTTAGATATAGTTTATAGTCCCGATAATTACAGTTTATTGAGAGGTGATGTAAGTGAGAAAGAGAATGGTTCAACTACGCTTGTCATCGGAAAGATAGAATTATTACAAGCTGATGGTCGCACTACGATTAGTGGTCGTGTAACAGATTTTCAAAGTAAAGAGCCATTAGGAGGAGCAGTCATTAGAGTAGGTGAAACAGGTGTAGGAACTACGTCGGATCTTGATGGAAACTATGAGCTCACCCTCAGAGCTGGAGAATATTCACTTATTGTTGACTTCGTCGGTTACGACAAGCTATATCAGACTATTGAACTCAAAAGCAATGGAACACTTGATTTTGAATTGAGTCAAGGAGCTATGGAATTACAAGAGGTGACAATAAAAGGTAAAGCAAGTGATGCTCAAGTGACCAATGCCCAAGTCGTCACATCTATTAGTGTCGAAGCATTGAAGAAATTACCAACCTTTTTGGGAGAAGTGGATGTGATAAAAGGGTTTCTCCTCCAACCAGGTGTGAGTTCTATAGGCGAGGGTTCAGTAGGGTTTAATGTCCGAGGGGGAGAGGTCGATCAAAATCTCATCTTGCAGGATGAAACGATTCTTTTCAATAGCTCTCATGCACTGGGTTTCTTTTCAACCTTCAACGCAGACTTGATAAAAGGAGCGGATCTTTATAAAGCTAATATCCCACCATCTTACGGTGGTCGATTGGCATCTGTTTTGGATGTTGAGATGCGTGATGGAAACTTTAAGCGCTTCAAAGTCAAAGGTGGAATAGGACCACTAAGTAGTAAGCTTAGCCTCGAAGGGCCACTGGTTAAAGAAAAGGTTTCATTTATAGCAGGTGGCCGTGTTTCGTATAGTGATTGGATATTGAAAAGTACTTCGGTGCCAGAACTGCAGAATAGCTCCTCATTTTTCTATGATGCTAATTTTCGATTGACGATTAAACCCAATCAGAGTAATACAATTACGCTGTCAGGATATAAGTCCATAGATGAGTTTAGATATAATGATGTTATAGGTTTTAAATATGAAACTGAATCAATTGAATTTGACTATGCGTTCATTGTCAATCAAAATTTATCCTCCAAGCTGTCAGTGGTGGGCAGTGGATATAAGAGTGCTCAACAAGACTTAGAAGGTCTTGATGCAGGCGAATGGTCAACCGGTATCGATTATATCAAAGTGAAAGAAAACGTCACATATTCTGCAAGTGAGAACTTAGAAATCAATGCGGGTATTAACGTGATACAATACAAGGTGGCGCCAGGGGGCATCAGACCTATAGGTGATGTGTCTTTGATTGAAACCACAATATTGGAACAGGAAAAAGGTAGAGAGGCAAGTATTTATGCTAATGTAAAAATAGCACCTAACGATGCCATAGAAATCTTAGCTGGTCTGCGATATGTCAAATTCGATTTCTTAGGCCCGAGCCATCAATATATTTACCTTAATCCTGAAAGGCCCGAAACAGATGAGATTACTGGTTCTTTGGTTAATAATGGCGTTATCCATGGCGAGGGCAACCTTGAACCAAGGGCCTCTTTGAGAGTAAGTATTAATGATGCCTCTTCATTCAAAGCCGGCTTCAGTCGTACCTCTCAGTTTATAAATCAAATATTTAATACAAGTACACCAACCCCAACAAGCCAGTGGCAATTGTCTAATCAATATATTCCTTCTTTCTCGTCAGATAGCTATTCTGCAGGATATTTCTTGAATTTAGCTGAAGACAATTGGGAGACCTACGTAGAGGTTTATTACCGAGATATCAAGAGATTATTCGATTTTAAAGATTTTGCGGACCTGTTGGTTAATGATCATATCGAAACGGAATTGCTAAATGGTATAGGGCGAGCAAAGGGCGTAGAATTGAGCATTAGAAAGAAAAAAGGCACAACAAACGGATGGTTGAGCTATACATACTCTTTAGGAGAGCGACAGATCGATGGTATTAATGAAGGTGATTGGTATCCATCCAGTTTTGATAAAACTCATGATGTGTCATTGCTCTTTAATTACAACCCCAATCTAAGAACTACTTGGACATGTAATTTCAATTACAGTACAGGGAGACCTATCTCAGTGCCTGTAGGTAACTACCGAGGGATCAATGGCCGATCTGTATCAGTATTTTCTCACCGTAATGAATTGAGAATACCTGATTATATGCGCTTAGATCTGGCGCTCACTTTCGGTCAAGGCTATAAAAAAGAAAGCAAACTCAAAACGAGCTGGACGATTTCCCTTTACAATGTGTTAGGCCGCAAAAATCCTTATTCTGTTTACTTTAGAACACTGGGGAACGACCTCTTAGAGTCTTATAAATTTTCCGTATTAGGATCTGCCTTCCCGTCTGTCACAGTGAACTTTGAATTACAATAATAGGTTCTGGAGGAGATGAACAATATATGTCAAAGATGTTTATCCAAAGATGGAATAGAATTGGGAAAACGCATTAACATCCCTTCTTAAGATCCTATACTAAAGTGTTAGATGGCATTTGGAAATTTTCAGCTCCTCAGGGAAAGGATTAATACTAAAGCTTGGAGTGGTCATTAATTGATCACCGTTACATCCCCAACTATTGTTCGGCGTACTTCATCAAGATCATAAGTCAATTTGTATATGTATAGACCTTGAGATACGGGCTGTCCGTTATAATGACCATTCCAGATGTAGGTATCTTCTTCATCGATGTTAAAATCACCTCCATTGTGAACTATGTTGCCCCATCGATTATAAACTAAAAGTTGGACAATGCTAACTTCTCTATTCGAGCTGATCAAGAATTCGTCATTTCCAGTAGCGGAACTTAAGCTTATTATATTTGGGATGTAGATTGCAAAAGGTGGAATCACGGTCAGGTTTAGATAGAAGATGCTATCACAACTGCCTATGTCATCTTCAATAGTGAAACTATAGATGCCACTTTCATTATATTCAATTCCTTCGAAATTATAAGATTCTCCTTCAGTAATCGAAATATCAATTGTGTCTTGATAGTCATCGATGATGATAAGATCTAACGTTACAATGCTATCGCAGTTTAGAATATTTACGAAAGTGTCACGATAGATACCAGCCTCATCAAGTATGTCTCCATTGAATAGAAAAGTAGATCCTTGGCATATCGTTTCTGAAAGCACAACTTGATCACTTTGCTCCATGGTACACGGACAGTCGTCGTCGAAGTTGTCTATCAGTCCATCAAGGTCATCATCGATACCATTGCTACAATCTTCGTCAACAGGGGGCTGTAAGATCCACTCTGCACTAAGGCCAGTTATTAATTCACAACCTCCCAGCCCAACAAATTCAAAGGTGTAATTTCTAATTTGATCTATATCAGATGTTACGGAAAGTCTACTATTACTCCCATTTATTGGAACGCCCTGATCTAACCATTGGAAAGATGATAGCTGAGTAAGGAAGTCGGCGTCAGGTGTTATTATAAGGCTATCGCCTGCATTAAGAATAAGTCCAGGTTGAATATCAAAAACAGAAGAAATGATAGGATGAAAGTATAAATTCAGAATAGCAAGACTATCACAACCATCCCTCGTCTGACCTAATACTTCTGTGTAGATCCCGGCATCTAAAATGAGAGAATCATAAAATGTATATTCTCCTCCCACACATAATGTGTCATATATTATAGTTGTCTGATCTGTAAATTGTTGAGCTA
>CALHUZ010000324.1 GCA_938039305.1 uncultured Saprospiraceae bacterium | reverse complement strand
GGTACTTCTCAAGGCATTCCTGTGATAGGATGTACATGTAAGACGTGTACCTCAGACGACCCAAGAGATACGAGATTGAGATGCAGTGCACTTGTCCGAGACGAGGATCATTGCGTTGTTATTGACGTAGGGCCGGACTTTCGAGCGCAAGCGCTTGCACAAAGTATGGACCGACTCGACGCTGTCTTTCTCACTCATGAGCACAATGATCATATCATGGGCCTTGATGATCTTCGACCTATGATCTTCAAGTTCATGAAACCCATGAAGATTTATGGAGAACCTAGGGTACTTGATGATATTAAAACGAGGTTTTCTTATGCTTTTGAAAAACATAGTTATCCAGGTGCACCAAGCTTTGATCTTTGTCCAATACATCCTGGAGATGTGCTTCACATAGGTTCAATTAAGGTGGAAGCCATTAGGGTTCATCATGGCCCATTACCGATTCTCGGTTTTGTTATCCAAGATCAGATCGCTTATCTCACGGATACCAAAGAAATACCTGAGCAATCGGTAAACAGAATCAAAGATATACCCGTTCTTATATTGGATATGCTGAGAAAGAAGCATCACCACAGCCATAACACCTTCGATGAAGCTGTGGCGCATTCGGAGATGATCGGTGCGGCTAAGACATACTTCATACACCTCAGTCATATGATGGGACCTACTAAAGAGTGGGAACAGTTACTTTCTCCGGACATTTTTCCATCATTTGACGGTTTGTCGATAGAGATTTAATGATAATAACACTATTTTGTACTTGACTAATTGATTAACGTTGAGATCCTTAGTACTTATATGTATTGCCCTCATTTGGCTTAAGCCTGCTCATATAGATGCTCAACAATCTATACAATGGACGCAGTATGTCTTTAATCAATATGCCATTAATCCGGCATATGCTGGATTAGATAGATCGCTGAGCATCACGGCAGGGTTAAGATCTCAATGGTCACAATTTGAAGGAGCACCTAAGACTCAGCTGATATCTGCACATCTACCGCTTTATTTTCTAGGTGGAGCAGCGGGCGGGATGATTGTCAATGATGAATTGGGACCATTCAAGAGAACAGCTGCCTCCATATCATACAATTACGTTTTGGATAGTCCAGTAGGACTGATATCCGCGGGCTTGAGAATAGGAGGTCAAAGAGTGACACTTGATAACAATGCGATCACTACGCCAGATGGCATCTATACAGATGGAAGTATCGACCATCAAGATTTTATTTTAACTAATGCAGATCTTTCTGGTGTCGCTCCGATATGGAGCCTTGGTCTATTCTATGTGAAAGATTTACTCGAGGTCGGACTTTCCATTGACAATGTTGCTAATAGTTCTTCTGCTGGATCATCACGATTTACAGAAAGAACTGTGCTGACATTTTACAGTGCTTATCAATTACCGATAACAGAAATTCTTACGATCGAGCCAAATATATTGATCAAGACTGATGGGACACAAACCCAACTGGACATTGGTGTTTTAGGCCATTATAACCAGTTTATAGCTGGATTATCACTTAGAGGTTATAGTGAAAACACCCTTGATGCGATAGGGGTTACGGCTGGAATACGTGTCAATAACAATGTCAGAGTGTCTTATTCTTTCGACCTGGGATTATCTGGATTAGGACAGTTTCACGATGGCACGCATGAGTTTATTTTTAATTACAACCTCAATAAACCTATCCGCACCGGTGAACTCCCACGTATCATTTACAACCCACGTTACAATTAATAGACAGATACTTTACAGAAAAGTATAATATCCCTGAGTTTAGCACGTTTTTTGAAACGGTAAGAAATATCAGATTGATTGTTAATTCTTTTGGCGGCCTCCATAATATATAGGCATGCTTTGGAGTTTTTATTCAGTCGTAATCAATAACACAAGAACATAAATCAGACTAAATGATTCTGAGATACTTTAAAATTTCCCTTTTTGTCGCTGTAGCGGGGGTATTATTATCCTCATGTGGACGAGATAATGGAGGACAGCTTGTAGGTGTCCAAGACAGACCAAATTGGAAAGGACCTATCAATCCTGTAGGCATGGTTTACGTACCATCAGGAACACTAACTATAGGCCAGAGTGATCAAGACGTGTTTACAACGTATACACAGCGCCAGAAGACTGTTTCACTCACAGGTTTTTATATGGATGAAACTGAGATAACTAATAACGAGTATCGTCAGTTTGTCAATTGGGTTCGTGACTATGATGCACATGAAATCATGGGAGACCTTATTGAGGATGACTTCGGGAACGAAGAAGTAGACTGGGAGATGGAGTTAGATTACCAAGATGAGACACTTGATGAGCTTTACTATACGAAGGACATGTCTCTAAGTGGGAGAAGAGAGTTTAACAACGATGAATTAAAGTATACTTACGATTGGATTGACTGGAAGAAAGCTGCTAAAAGCCGTTCTGGTGTTTCAAGAGCTGATGTTATAGAATCAAGAGAAGTGAATGTCTATCCAGACCGTTTTGTCTGGATCAGAGATTTTGCCTATAGTTATAATGAGCCGTTTACAAGACACTACTTAGAGCATCCTTCATTGGATGATTATCCTGTAGTAGGTGTGACATGGTCTCAGGCGAAAGCTTTCTGTCATTGGAGAACTAAGATCTGGAATGACACAAGAGGCGACGATCAAGCATTAATAGAAGACTTTAGATTGCCTACAGAATTTGAGTGGGAGTACGCTTCCCGTGGTGGTAGAGACATCGCACCATACGGATGGGGTGGATACTATGTGAGAAATGCCAAAGGATGCTTACTTGCTAACTTTAAGCCTGGAAGAGGTAACTATAGAGAAGATGGAGGAGAGCGTACTGTTGCTGTCGGTTCATACTTCCCTAATGACTATGGTTTATTTGACATGTCAGGAAATGTCTCAGAGTGGACAGAGACTGCATATGCTCCTGAATCATACAACGTGATTCACGATTTGAATCCGGACATCAAGTATGATGCAAAAGAAGATGATCCAGCTAACTACAAGTTAAAAGTACTTAGAGGAGGATCATGGAAGGACGTTTACTACTTCCTTCAGACACACACAAGAGATTACGAATACCAAGATAGCGCGAGGTCTTATATAGGCTTTAGATGCGCGATGACCTTCTTACCCAGGTCATTAAATGACTTTTAATAGTCTAATAATAGGACTCTAAGTGCCTGAACAACTCTTAGATCAATACCCAACGAAACAACACAAGAAAAACCTCAATTATTACAACAATTAAAATCAATTAAAATGAGTTTAACGCATTCATCAGGTTTCAAATATTTTAAAAACCTGATTATTGGAGTCGGTGCAGCACTAGTTATGATGGGCGCACTTTGGAAAATACAGTCATGGGAGATGCCTAACATAGCAGGTATGAAGATTGACTTGCTTACTATCGGTTTGGTAGTCGAAGCAGTATTGTTCTTCTTCCTTGGAGTTATAGGACCAGAGAAAGAGTATTACTGGGAGAAGTTATACCCAGGTTTAGATAAGTATAATGCAGGTATCGCACCTCTTAGTGCAGGTACACTTCAAGTAGAAAGTGAAGGACCAAGCAGAGCTTTAAATGCAGAAGCAGTAGAAAGTTCACTTGGTGGTATGTTAGGAGAACTTCAGAATATGTCTGCAAGTCTTGGTTCGCTTAAAGCGCTTCAGGAAGTGGATTTCTCTGAGACTTCTACTCAGCTTAAGTCAGCAAGTAACTTCTACCAGAAGCTTAATGAAGCAATGGAGACATTGTCAGAGACTGTAGATGATACTAAAATGTACAAGGAGCAAATGTCTTCTTTGACAAGAAATCTGTCATCTCTTAATGGAGTTTACGGCAATGTTCTAAATGCATTTACTGTTAAGCAGTAAGATTAGTTTTACCCTTAACAAGTAAGAAATGAGTATACCAAAGGAACCCCGTGCCTTGATGATCAATATCATGTATTTGGTATTGACAGCAATGCTCGCAATGAATGTCTCTGCAGAGATCTTCAATGCTTTTAAGATTGTAGACAAAGGTCTTGTCAAATCTAATGAAGCACTTGTAGAATCAAACGATGCGCTACCACAAGCCATCCGAGACGGAGCAAAAAAGAAGAATACTTTAGCGAAATATGCGGATCTTATAGATCCTGCAAGAGAAAAAGCAAGTAGCCTAAATTCATATATAGACGACATAATTAACCAACTTATTGACCAAAGTGGAGACATGGATGGACAAGTTGGAGATGGAGACTATATGATGAAAGATGGCAAAGTATCCACTAACTTAAAAGGTAAGAAAAATACTGACGTGACGAGCCGTCTCCTTGTAAAGGGAGGAATGGGCGAAGAAATGAAGGCTAAACTTCTTGCTTTTACAGAAGAGATTATTGCATTGGCAGATGAAGAAGATAGAGCTGCTTTAAAAGGTTCTATCCCAAGTATCGTTGATGATCAAACTTGGAAAGACAAGTATGCTGGTCAATCAGGAAATCATACATGGTCTTCTTTTAACTTCGGTCATATGCCAGTACAAGCCGTATTGCCAATATTGAGAAAGTTTCAGAACGATGTGATCAGTACTGAATCCGCTTTCCTAAACTACTTAGCAGGAGAAGTGGGAACTACTACGGACCTTGTCGTTGACAAGTTTACAGTTGTTTCAGCACCTGAGAAGACTTACGTTATCAAAGGAGAGAAGTTCAATACAAATGTATTCTTGAGTGCTTCTGCTTCTGCTGAGTCTAACACTGGCATGAAGCTTAGTGTGAATGGATCTAACTTAACACTTGATAATGATGGTGTAGGAACATTTTCTCAAACAGCTAATAGCGTAGGTAAGAAGTCTTATAATGTACAAGGTTCTGTTACTAACCCAGTTACTGGAGAAGTACAGAAGTTCAATAAGACTTATGAGTACGAAGTAGGAGAGCGATCTGCTACAATATCTGCATCGAAGATGAATGTATTTTATATCGGAGTTGATAATCCGGTAGAAGTATCTGTTGCAGGAGTGCCAAGTAACAAGGTTCAAGTGAATATGACTGGTGGCGGCGGAAAGATCAAGAAGAACGGCGACGGAACATTTACAGTTAATGTAAATAAGCCAACAGCTAAAGGACAATTCGCAAAAGTGAATATTTCAGCTTCAGGTTTTACTGCAAGCAAAGACTTCCGTGTGAAGAGAATTCCTGATCCGATACCAAAGCTTTCGAAGAGTAGAGGTGGAGCCATGTCAAGTGGAGAGTTTAAAGTACAAGGAGGAGTGATACCTGCTCTTGAAGGATTTGATTTCGATGCGAAATGTAAGATTGATGGCTTTCAAGTCGTTAGAGTTCCAAGAAGAGCAGACGCAGAGATTGCAATAAATCCTGGTGGAAGATATACTGGGGATGCTAAGAGAATTGTATCCAAGGCTACTGCTGGAGATAGATTTTTCTTTGAGAAGATCAAGTGTAAGTGTCCTGGAGATATTGCGTCAAGAGATCTTGGTACGATGTCATTCACTATTAAGTAAATTAACAACAAGAGTCACATAGATGAACGCATTCAAATTATTTAGTTTCTTGATGTTGATGATGGCCTCGCTATCGTTGATTAGTCAGGATGATGATTTTTTCCTTCAAGGTGATGATGCAGCGCCAGATGTTATGGAGTCTTCAGAATTTGGAGAAGATGACAATGAGTACTTAGACGGTATCGTCAAAAGAACTACTGGTGAAGACATGAGAATCTTAGACTACGCGCCTATCGAAGAGATAGATATCGTATGGGAAAAGAGAATCTGGAGAGTCATTGATCTTCGTGAAAAGATGAATCAACCTTTTCGCAATGAAGACAGACCTCTATTCACAATCCTCAAAGATCTTGCTGACAATGGAGATATCAAGGTGTTTACCGATGAGACATTTAAAGAGTCTCTCGGTGCAGATGATTTGACGCAGCTTTTGAATAGCGTAGATACGAATGTTGTCTATGATCCTGAGACTTATGAGGAGCGTATTGAGATCACTGAGAGCCCAATCAATCCTTTAGATGTCATGAAGTACAGAGTGAAGGAAGTGTGGTATTTTGATAAGAAGCATTCAGTGATGAAGGTTCGTATCTTAGGAATTGCACCGATCATTGATGTGTTTGATGAGGAAACTGGAATTTTTAAATATCAGCAAATTCTATTCTGGACTTATTATCCAAAGGCTCGAAAGTATCTTGGACGAGAACTGGT
>CALHUZ010000323.1 GCA_938039305.1 uncultured Saprospiraceae bacterium | reverse complement strand
TTCTCTAATGCCTTGATTCCAGGGTACTCGAGGTAGATCCCCCCACCGTCCATTTTACCAATACCTATTGGATAGAACTTTTTAATAGTCTCGTAGATCTCCCAGAGGTCGTACTTATCAGTATTAAAAGAAAAAGGAAGTGTCATTAGAATTGATATTATTTAGCCAGGCCTAAAGATATGGATTCGCAGATGCAATTCTATAAATAGTGGAGTTCACACTGGCTTGCGGTTCTCATGCAGTACCCCGTAGCACGAAGGCTGCAGGGTAAACAATAGCTTCAGGATAAGTGCGCTCAATGAGTCTAATTAGAAAGATAATTACACTGGGTTTTCACAGACGGGCACTGAGTTGAAGTTAAGGATCGAAGTCGGAGACGTTCGATGTAGCGTAGTGGGTGAAGCCAAGAGGTCGGGAGACCTTTGGCTGGGTAGTATTCAGATTTAGGTGCAACGTATAGCGGATAAAGCAAATTCCATCCCCGAGAACAGCCCATCGGCAAGCCATTGTTTGCCGTGCCTTCATTGAATGACATTAGTCAATCAAGCCTTCCAGGCCGAGCTCAGTTACCTTCCAAAAGGGGAAAAGTAGCGGGGAATTGGCAGATCATTAATTCAAATCAGTCCAACCTTGATCGGTACAAACTTTTATTTTGTTAGGTGTTACACTACTATCGTAGTAGATGATTCCATATTGAAGCGAGTTTGAGCAAGAAGCAGGTGGGTCAACTCTTGGTTCTAATTTTGCAAAGTCTTTGATGGTTAAGCTTCCATTAATTTGGACTTTGTCGTTATCAAACTCTCCGTAGATGAGAGGGTCAGCATTTCTTGAGTTTTCGATGTAGAGTTTGTTAGATCCTTCTTCATTTCTTCCTGCTTCAAAACCGATGAAGATATTGCCTGCGTAGTTGGTATTTGTAAAGTCATCTTTAATACCAGCAACCTGGCCAATGATTACATTAGTAGATCCAAGATTACCAAAACCGGCTCCATCTCCTAAGTAAACATTAGCATTTCCCTCTTTATTACTTAAGCCTGCATTCAATCCAATAAAGGTGTTCTGCTTCCCTGTAGTATTATGAAATCCTGAATGAAAACCAAAAAAGGTATTACTTCCGCCAGTTGTTGTCATATTACCAGATTGGTTTCCAACAAAGGTGTTTCCTGCGTCGACGCTTAAACTATAACCTGCACGATGTCCAATTAGCACTGCACCATGTAGCGTATCCGCTTTCTCCGCTGCAAAAGCTCCAATGACGACATTATCCCATCCTTTACTAAACTCTTTCATAGCTGAATGTCCTATCGTTACGTTATTATTTGTTTTTCCTTGCCCATCGCGTAATGCTTCACTTCCAATAACAACATTACCCCATGAGCTATCAGCAGACATCATGGCTACATTTCCAATGGCAATATTTGCGAAGCCTTCAATTAGATTACGTCCTGCATCTTTTCCAACGAAGGTATTGCCGTGCCCTTTTGTTTGACTGCGCCCCGCCTCATTTCCAATGAATGTATTAGCAGTTGATTGTGTCATACTTTGGCCAGCTAAAACTCCCATAACAGTATTACCCCATGCAGAGTTATTGGTACTATCAAGTTGTTGTGCTCCGATATGTGTAAAGAGCATATTACCTCTGTTTCCAAACCTTTGATCTAGAGTTCGAATACCGCTACTGAAGGGTTTAAAAGATGGTAAAGTGACCCAAAATCCTTCTTTGTCCCACCACTCTACCAGCTGATTATCTGAGTTATAAATGATTAATCCTTCAACGGGGTTTGTAATGGCGGCTTGTTCGACAAGGGGGATTTGAATACCATGTTTGTCAGACTCAACTTCAAAGAGTACAGAGCTTTGGGCGGATATGTTAAGAAGATAAAAGGATGTAATAATTGTAAATAGGAATTTCATGTATTCAATTTAGGAAGGTGATCACACTAATGATTTGGCCAAAAAAGAAATGGACAAAATATGTAGAATTAAGAAGGTGGGCAATAGTCAAAATTGTGGATATTTAAATCGCCAAGAGGTCGGGAGACCTTTGGCTGGGTAGTATTCAGATGTAGGTGCAACGTACGTATAGCGGAGGATAGAGAGTTTTCACAGAGGGGCCCGGTTAGGATCCAGTTTGGCTCAATGATCCGACTGCGCTGGCTCAATGAGCCGGATAAAAGCGTAAGTTCAAGTGTCAATGTTGTTACAGGTCGGCTCACCGATCCTTACGGCTCAATGATCCTAGTACGAGGGCAGTGGGTGTAAAACCCACTGTTAGGTTGCGAGGCTGGGTTTTCACAAAGGGACACTGAGAAGGAAATTAGTGGATCGAAGTCGGAGACGTTCGATCCAGCGTCGAAGTCAGAGACGTCCGATCCAGCGGCCGGTCATAAAGCCAAGAGGTCGGGAGACCTTTGACTGGGGTAATATTCATACGTAGGTGTAACCTACGTATAGCGGAGTGTTCACAGAGGGACACTGAGGTTAGGTTAGGGATCGAAGTCAGAGACGTCCGATCCAGTCCGATCGAGCATCCAATATGGGTAATCTACCTTCACTGTGAGATTGGGAATGAGCTTTTATGATCTTATAAGAAAAGAGCGATTTTCACAGAGGTCAATGAGATTTTTCACGGAGAGGCACAGAGCTGGGAACACGAAGCGCTGAAGTCGGTTCACCGATCTCTACCAAAGGTAGACAGGCTTAGGGCTCAATGATTGTAGATCGAAGGAGACACTTTTTTGATAACGAAGCCCTACCCTATCCAATCAATATTACATCAAGGTTTAGGAAACATTTGTGCTTTGTACGAATCTCTCTTTTTGTCTACTAACTTAATGAGGGGTTCAAGATTTGAATAAGCGGTTTCTATATCCCAATTAGCTTCTTTTCTTAGTAAGGCTGTCGTGTCGCCAGTAAATTCTGAATCGGTTAATTTATCAGTTATGTTGTTGAGCAATTCTTTTGTAGTTGGAATATAGTTAGTTGATACGAGCATGTATTCGCAAAAACAATGGATGATTTTATCAGTATCGAGTTCACGATGTCTGATGGCATAATCTATGTCAAATAGATCTCTTCCTTTAGATCTTTGATATAACGCCCTCAATTTTGTACCTAACAGTTCTTCTAAGGAGTAAGTCGATATCTGGCAGTCACCTTTGTACCAGTCCGAATCAAGTTTAAATGGAAAATCTTGAACGCCATAGACTGTGAAGTGCTCAGTTGTGTTGATTTCAATTTTAAGTTTTAGTTGTTGTACTGGTGCGAATTCGGTTTCAAACTTATAGTATCGTTTATAGCTTCTTTGTGTAGACTTGACTACCGTATCATCCCCTAGCCAAGGAGATATAACATCTCTTATTCCTGCAATGATAGGTTTAATAGGCCCCGAAGTCAATTGAACCAAATCTATATCTTCTGAATATCTCGGCTGTGGATGGAGGTATAACTTATGTAAAGCGGTACCACCTCTGAAACCTAGATGTTTTGATAAAAAATCATCTTTGAATATTTCAAACAAAGCACGGGAGATAATAAGGTCCTGTTCTACTTGCGCGTATGAGATCCAAGGCACATGCGCGCTCCATTGTATGATGTGTGCCTTTGGTATCATTCGTCAATTTCTATAGAAGTATTTTCAACGATGTTCCACCTATTTCTTGATGAATAGCCCTTTTGCAGTTTCCCAGATTTCAATGGATATCGGTTCTTTGGTTTTTTCATTTTAAAGGACTGGTTGTACAATTCATCTGCTTCGTTTTGCCAATTCAAGTCATCCAATATAAACCCTAGCCTCTGGAGAGTGACTTGTTTTTGTTGTTTGATTAGTTCTTTATCATACTTGATCAGATTCACCATCTCATTGATGATTGTTGCAGCTCGATTTATCCCACCGATTTTATTATGATCATTGACCAGGTCAAAGGCAGTCTGTAGCGGATTGGAAACAAGAATATATCCAGCATCTGACTTTTTTCTTTCGACCGCACTACAGTTCCAGGATTCCTTCTTTATAAAGTTTAGGCGCATCACGCCTTTTTTAGTCTTGCGAAGAGCAGACTTGTTATGAGTTACATAAAACTCTTGTGGTTGTTGGTGGGCTGAGCCGTGTAATGCCGCTGCCGATAAATGAGAAATATAGTAGTCTCTTTCTAAATACTTCATGAGATCATTTATATACATAGCAGGTGGTAGCCCTCCTAAGTTTTGGTATTGGATAGGAATGACGGTATAGAATCCTTTGAATGCAGATTGAATAGCACCTTGTTGCATGAGTCTAAACAAAGACATATCAATTGCCTTTGCTGTTTTATCAGGAAAAGTGATTTTGGCTTCTTGGTAGGTAAAAGTGTATCTACCGTTGCGTTGTATGTCTTCTATCCACTCAATAAGTCTCATTCATTATTAGTGTTACGAAATGCAATATACTACATAATATGTAATGAATAGCGATTAGAGACCCAAGTTATATGATTTAAGCCACAATTTTCTTGCTGCGACGCTTCAATTTGAATCTAATTGGCTGGCTTTAAAGGAGATGAACTGTGATCGAGATTGTCCATTAATGGGAAGGCCTTTTGTTCTGCAATAGGTAACTAATTCATTTGGATCTACTATTATATCAATAGTTTTAAGACCCATATTTTTAAAATTAGTCATGGCCTTAGTTTTGCTTTTTTTCCATTCTTCCCAAGTCTGATCCATATTATCTCTGTCTTCAGATAGGCGCAGAATTTCTGGATAATCTTCTTTTCGATATATTCCTATTCCGGTGATGGCATTCATTAATAGGTATTAGTCTGTAATAATTGTGTGATGGAATTGAGGAATTAAGATAATGGTTTGAGATTGCAAATCTCAAGCAACGTTAGGACGGTAATCTAATGTTATTAATATTACTGTCATTTATAGGTCTACAATTATCTCTTTGACTCCCCTTTCTGGTGGGCCGAATCTTAACTTAGCTTTTGCTCCAGTCATGAAGTCAACTTCTTTTAGAATGGGTCTTATGGAAATAAATAGAGCCTCTGCGCTTGGGCCGTACATGTAAAGAGCGCCATCCGTCAAGTCTTTGGAAATATCGTGACCATCAAATTCTCCAATGTTTTGTTCGCTTAGATGTTGATCGAGTAAATCACTTAGGTTATGGAGTGCATCCAATGATTCTGTTTTGTAATTAAAATAGATAATTACTGCTTGTTCTATGGGCTTGTCTTGTGTGGTCATAGGTGGGTTTTGGCAATAGTTTTAATCACTGCGGCTCACCGATCTTCGAGAAGAGCAATGATCCTCTTCAAGTTGGTCATTCCAAGATCTTCATGAGTTGATGGTTGATGTATATTTTTTCTTTTCCTATTTTTTTGGATTTTAGGATGCCTAAGTTTTCGAGTTGGATCAGGTAATTACCTACTGTCTTTGGTGAGCCTAATTGTGCATCGATTAGGTTCTTGCGTTTTGTATAAGGTAGTTTGAAGATGATCTCTAATAGTTCTTTGGAATACAGCTTAGGCTTTTGGGACTTTATCTTCTCCTTCAGCTCATCCATTAACTGGAGTATTTGCTCGAGCTTGGCAATGACACTTAATGATGTGACTTCAACCATATCGAGCATATAAAGAATGTAATTTTCCCAATTGGCTTTCTCCGTGACTTGTCTGAGGTTCTTATAGTAGTCGGCTTTGTGGTTAATTATATACTCACTCATATAGATGGCTGGAATATCTAAAAGTCCTTCGAGTTTTAGGTATAGCAATAAAAGGATTCTGCCGGTCCTGCCATTGCCATCAGAGAATGGATGAATGGCTTCGAACTGATAGTGCAGAATGGCCATCTTAATGAGTGGATCTAATCTGTCATCCTCGTTGATGAATTTTTCAATATTAGCCATCTTCTTTCTAATCGTTGCTTCACCACTAGGTGGTGTATAAACAACTTGGCCTTTTTCATTTTGCAGTGCAGTGCCTGGGGTGGTTCTGATCGAGGCTGTATTAAGTTTGATTTCTTGCACCAGCTTTATGCATAAGTTGGTTGTTATGAAGGGCTTCTTTTCGATCTCTTTTAGTCCTGTGAACAAGGCGGATTTATAGCTTAGAATTTCTTTGGCTGCAGGATTAGTTGATTTTTTATCTGCGACCATAGATTCAAAAAGTTCATCATTAGTTGTGATGATATTCTCAATCTCTGAACTTGCCTTTGCTTCCCGTAGATGAATCGTGTCTAAAAATAGGTTGGGATTAGGCAGGTTGATAAGTGCTCCATTCAGCTTACCTAAAGCTCTACTTGCCTTAATCGTCTTGAGGAGGATTTTCTTCGTTTCTACCTCCACTTTGGGTGGTAATGGTGGTAGTTGATTATAGGGTTTAGTCTTGTCAAATATCTTCATGAGAACGAGGGTAACAATTACGCTTAAAGTAATAACGAGGGTAAAATACGATATTATTTACTCTTGTGTGGCTGATGGGGGTAAATGTTACATGTGAATGAGTGAATTAATGATAGAGTGAATGGTGAGCGGCGCGCTATGCTTACCGAGTATTGATGTTTGCTACCCTACCCTATCGGTTGGCTCACCGATCCTAATGGCTCAATGATCCTGGGTGGTTGTAAATACATTTGATTGTAAATATGCACATGTGAACCTACCGAGTTTCGGCTGATTTGAGAGTCCACCCCCTGCCCCTCCAAAGGGGGATATGTGTAGTTGTAGATACAATTGATTGTAAATATGCTGTAAGAAGTACAAACTCAAGTATCAAGCCAGCCTGCGGCAGGCAGGTTCAAGTGTCAAGTGTCAAGATATTAACAGCTTGAAGTTCGATTCATTTGGGGGATCCACCGCTGCCCTCCCGCCTGAGGCGGGACAGGCTCTCCAAAGGGGGATAGGTTGACATTCTCAGTTATATATTAAGATAAATTATAATATATGTTGTAATTAGTTGTATAATTGTGGAGACAACTAAATGTATAGATGCCAATCATAGTAGCAGTAGCACATCAGAAAGGAGGAGTAGGTAAGTCAACACTGGCCGCTAACCTCGCTGCGTATTACACAGTTAATGGCTCGAAGAGCGCTGTAGTAGATGCGGATATCCAGGGATCTCTCACAAATCTGGTAGAGACTTATGGTGAGAATAACATTTACGGAAGTATCAACCTCGTACCTCGAAATGAATATGATCGCTTTGAAGATCTATTGGAAAGGGATGAGGATATACTCTTTATCGATACCCCACCCTACTTGTCCACAGATCTTGATGAGATCTTCTTGATATCAGATTATGTGCTGGTACCAACAAAGATTAGCCCACTTGATATGCTAGCGATCGAAGCAACTCTTGATCTCTTAGTGGATGTAAGGAAGAAGAAGCCTTCTCTTGTGGTAGGTATCGTGATCAACTTGGTGAATCAATCGGAAGGATTTCTACAAAAGATAAAGGATTATCTGAAGGAACGTGGTCGTGGTATCGAAGTGCATGACACTGTGATTATCAAGCGAACGGAATTTCAAAGAAGTTTCTTGACAGGCAGCATCTTTGAGACTAAGGATAAGAAGGCTCAAAAGGAGATTGCCACATTGGCTGAGGAAATCATAACGAATCTCGAAAAGGAAAGAGATATCGTGGAACCTGAAGTGGAGGCACCTACAACTGAAACAGCAGGAACGGCAACAACAGAAGCAGTAGAAGCTTAGTCGCAAACAAATCGAATCACCAGTAGAGGCAATTAGTTGTTTCTACAATTAATTGTATAAATAAAAGAAACATGGCAGGAACAGATCTTTCATCCCGACTCGCTAAAATCAAAAGTAGCCCTGTAGCAAAGCAAGTGCATCAGCAAACGACTATGGTGGTCAAGTCCCCTTCTACTCCTAAAGGAAAGAAGCCAGGGCCTAAGGCTTCTTGGAAGCAGAAAGGTGCTAACTATGTACGCATCTATACTCAGCTCCAAGAGAAGGATCGTAATACACTTAAGAGCTCAATACACGGTGGTGTTCTTACGGATCAATTTGAGACAGTGGATCATTTTCTGAATGAGGCTGTTGTTAGATTGATGAAGGAGTATGGGTTGGGGACTGCGCAGCAGAGTACGATTGGGTAGGAATAGTTGCCTACCAGCTCAGGTACCCATCCTTGTTCCTTCCCTAGTGAGGGAAGGAAGGTGATACCAGACTTAATTCCCCAATTAGTTATGTAAACCCCGCCCGACAGCAAGCCGTTGTTTGCTGTGCCTTCATAAAGTGACATCAGTCACTTTAGCCCTGCGGGCCAAGCTCAGTTATACGCGCTTCTTTTGTTTTTGCTGAAATCAAGACTTTAAAGCTGATTTAAGTAACCTTTACTTATTATGCAATTAGTTGTATGATTGTATAGATGTTTTAATAGCTCAAATCATCTTGAGCAGATCACTTAGATTGTACTAATCATAAATCAGTCATTCTTTTTTGCATTAGCACAAAAAAGAACCAAAAAATGCTCGCCATGTAATACCAGCCCGCTTGGGCATGCACCCGCACCCACTACATGGCTTTCCTTGCGCTTCTTTTTGTTTGTGCTAGAATCAAGAGTTTAAAGCCTAAAAAAGTAACATCCTACTATTATACAACTAGTTGTTTGGTTGTAGAGATGATAAGATTAAGTCCTCCCATCGGCAAGCCGGTGTTTGCCCTGCCTTGGTTGAGTGATGTCAATCACTCAAGCCCTTTGGGCCAAGTTTAGTTATACAATTAGTTGTGTAACTGTATAGATGTGAATTTCATGAATTTTGGGGATGGCGGGGTTTTCTTTTATCGAGTAGATTGAGTGGCTACGGAATAGAACCTAAACAAGCCATGTATGAAATATGAAGTAAAGCTTACGTCACGTGAAATGGAAATTCTGCAGTTATTGGCTGAGGAGCATAATAGCAGGGAGATTGGCCAGATGCTCGGGATTAGTGCGAGTACTGTTGATGGGCATCGGAGGAGGATATATGTGAAATTGGGTGTTAAGAGTACAGCTGGG
>CALHUZ010000322.1 GCA_938039305.1 uncultured Saprospiraceae bacterium | reverse complement strand
AAATAAAATCGGTTTCTCAAATGTATATCACCGTTCTTGATTTATCAACATATATGAAGAAAATAAATCTTTTTAGGCGTTTACCCTTAGGTAGTCAACTCGCTTATTATAGTGAGTATGATAATCCTAAGTTATAGTATGTCTGTGTGTCTGTAGATTCGAACTCCGCATTTCTAAGTCCTAAGCCTAAGTTAACACCGATACCACCAGCAAGGTTGTATGTCAATGTATTCAACCATGTATACTCAAATAAAGTTGGCTGTGGAGCCTCTGCACTTGAGTATGGAACGAAAGTCGTAAAAGTTGAAGACCAACCTAAGCCACCTGGGAACTCATGAGTATAGTCAGCTCTGATCTTTGCTCCCAATGCTCCTTCCGAAGATACTCCTTCAACATCTGAAAATGCTATGTGGTAGTTAATTGGGTGGATAACAACAACTAAGTCACTGTTAGGATTCCATGTAAGACCTACACCGATATCAACTGTTCCTGGAGATAGAAAGTTACCTACAGAAGAGTTCAATTCACCTAATCCAGATAGAGCCCATTTGTCACTTATGTTCTTACCATAAAGTGATGATAGATTAAGAAGATCTGTGTTCAAGTCAAATCCTGTTCCTACAGCATCATCCTTAGTGTCTGGATCAACTTGTTGCCATCCAAGAGTTATGATACCCTTGTTTCTCCAGAAGCTTCCTTCTTTAATATTGTTAGCAAAGCCGTTTAATCCTATTCCTAGATTAGAAGTTGATGAATTAGGGTTTGCACTTCCTGCCCACTTAGACTGTGTTCCTAAGTTAAAACCAACACTTCCTAGAAGACCTGTCTGCCATCCTCCTAAAATCTCCAACTCAGAAGTTATACCGTCAATTTCTCCTTGGTAAGCCTCTGCTTGTTCTAGTAACTCAGCTTGCTTTGCCTCAATCTCTGCCTTCTTTTCTTTCAATTCCATTACTGACTCCTGAGCTGTTAGACTTAATGTCATGCAAGTCAGTATCATTGCGATAAGTGTAAAATTAAATTTCATTGTTCTTTAAAATTTTTAAATGAGATAAGTTTTTTTCTATGCATCTATCCTTTTATCTGAACTGAAAATGGATACTTTTTCGTTCAGCAAATACTTCAAAGGATAGACTACTTTTTTATCGGATGATGCGATTGTGATACTTGTTTTATCTAAATTAATTACTTGTCCTCTGTCTCCGTTGATTTCTATGATGTCTCCTATGTTAACCTTGTCTTTAGTATATAGTGAAGAAAGGAAGTTAGAAACTACATCCTTAGAGGCAAGCCCATATCCTATAGCAAAGGCAAATACGCCTCCTGCGATAATGATTGATATATTTTGTTCTAAAAATTCTGTATTTATCTCTGCTTGTGCAATTGCCAGAATAATAACGTTGATGAATAAAAAATAGAATAGCACATTAGAGATTATTTTTGCGGATGGTATACCCAATGATGATAAGGTCGCTTCCATAATCGACCTGATCAACTCTGATAAGAGCGTTCCAAAAATCAAGAATATAAAAGCAACAATGAGCTTGGGCAAAAAGTTGAACAACCCAACCACTAATGCTGAAATAGTTGGCATAGCCAATATCTCCGACGCAAAAATCAAGAAGAAGAGTAACAGAAAATAATAAATGAACTTAGAAAGTACAGTGCTGATCTTGAGGTTGACGTTAGCATTGTTGATAAAGTCAATCTCATTTAACTTTTCACCAAACTTGTCTATGTTTATTTTTTGAAGAATTTTTTTCAAAAAACCCGCGACTAATTTCGATACAATTAGTCCTATTATAACTAGAATAATTGCTCCAATAAATCTTGGAAAGAAGTCAACAATTTGACTAATTAAATTTTGTAGTGTATCTGATAATATATTCATAGTTGATGCTTGTGCTATATATTAAAGGTCATCTTTAAGTGGTAATTCTTTCACTTTATTTTTAGTTAACGATTCATTACTACCTATTAAAGTCGAGAATATTCTTGGGACATAAAGTTCAATCAAATCTCCTATTAAACTCCATGATCCTTTTCGACTGCTAACGTTATTTTTAATTGCATCGGCTGACTCGGCAAACTTTGCCTCATTCAGCTCTTCCAATTTTTGAAAATTATTTTTTTCCATTTCATTGCTTTTGGGTTATTGGTCTAAGCTGCGTATAGTTTCTGATGCACTTTAACAAATTTCAATTTGGCTCTTTTTATCTGCATCTTAATTGCACTCTCTGTTTTGTTGATCACCACACAAATCTCTTTGATCGACATACCGTCTAAGTATTTCATCATCAAGATTGACTTGTCAGCCGGGGGGATTTTGTCCATGATTTCTTTCAATCTGTCCAATTCGATTTCAAGCAACTCCTTGTCATCAATCTCATCAACTACATCTTCAAATTGACTTACGTCTTCGTAGTACTGGGATTTGTCCTTTTTCTTCTTTCTTATAAAGTCAATACAGAAATTATAAGTGATAGAATAAACCCAAGTAGAGAACTTAGACTTACCGCCAAATTTTGAAAGATTCAATAGAATCTTCATCATGACATCTTGCGTGGCATCTTGCGCCAAGCTTTCCTCCTTTAGGATAGTCAAACACTTTCCAAATATTTTGGATGAATAGCGGCCATATAAAATCTCAAAATAATAGTTGTTTTGAGTTCTTAAATATTCACTTACAACCTCTTCATCTGTTAGTGTTTTTCTCTCACTGTTGGACAATAGTGCGTAGAGAAACTTTAACATAACTTATTATTAGACGTACAAAGATGAGAAAGTTACTTTTGCTTACTAAATAATTTATCTTATCCTGAGGCCATGAAAAATCACAAATTACGGTTTTTAATAATATTACCCCTTTTTGTTGGGTGTTTTACCTTGTTTGGACAAGACGATGAAGATGCTTTATTTCTCAAGGGTATTCATGACTATACGCTCAAAGATGGGATGTGTTATAAGTGGCTCGAACATCTTTCAGAAGAAATAGGAGGTAGATTAGCTGGATCCGAAGGTTCTGAGCTGGCAGTAGCCTATACGGCAGAAGAATTAATGAAAATAGCTGACACCGTGTATCTGCAACCTTGCCAGGTGCCTTACTGGGTTAGAGGAGACGAAGAGGTAGTGCACCTTATTAATTCTGACGGAAAGCACATCGACATCGGAGGCCTTGCTTTAGGTAATAGTATAGGTACTGGTCCTGATGGGGTCTTAGCAGAGGTAATAGAAGTCTTTACACTGGATGAAGTTAAGTCGCTTGGGGAAAAAGGAATATCAGGAAAGATTGTCTTCTACAATCGCCCGATGGATCCAACTAAGATCAGAACTTTCCATGCATATGGAGGAGCAGCAGATCAAAGAGTTAATGGCCCTGCCCTAGCTGCTGAATACGGAGCACTGGGCACTATAGTAAGATCATTAACAACCAGTATTGATGATTTTCCGCATACAGGAGTGACTAGATATAAGGAGGGTGGACCACAAATCCCGGCCATAGCTATTAGCACCATGGATGCTAATACACTGCATGATATGCTTACTAAAGATGTAGTAAATGTATATATGAAGTCTAACTGCCGAATGGTCGCCGAGTCGAAGCTATCGTATAATGTTGTTGCAGAGATCAAAGGGAGTACCTATCCAGACGAGATTATTCTCGTAGGTGGCCATATGGATAGCTGGGACGTAGGAGGTGGCGCTCATGATGATGGAGCAGGATGTGTACATAGCATGCAAGTCTTAGAAACTTTGCGAAAGCTCGATTATAAGCCCAAAAGAACACTAAGATGTGTCTTGTTCATGAATGAGGAGAATGGACTAGGTGGTGGCCTGGCATATGCTGAAGCTTCGAAGGCAAATGGAGAGTGGCACATGGCCGCTATCGAATCAGATGCAGGGGGCTTTACTCCAAGAGGATTTTCAGTCGATGCTAATGACCCTATTTTTGCTGGCCTCTATAGACAGCTATTAGAATGGGATGATCTACTGCAGCCATACTTCTTATCATTTTCGAAAGGGGGATCTGGAGCAGATATAAGCCCACTAAAAGGGCAAAATGGATTGTTGATGGGCTTTAGACCCGATTCTCAGAGATACTTTGATTTTCACCATACAGCTAATGATCGCATACATGCGGTGAATGAGCGAGAGTTAAAATTGGGTGCTGCTGCGATGACGTCATTAGTATATTTATTAGATAACCACGGATTAAGCTTTGATGATGAGTGAGCATGTAAAACTTCATGACAAATCCTTTCAGATATACCTGGAAGAGTCTGTCATTCAAGAGAGAGTAAAAGAGTTAGCCCAGACGATAAATAAAGACTACAAAGGCAAGACACCGATAATCCTTTGCATACTTAATGGTTCGTTCATATTTACAGCAGATTTAGTGAGGCACTTTGACTTTCCTTTGACTGTAGAATTTGTTCGTTATTCATCTTATGAGGGTACAAGTTCCACAGGCAAAATCACTAAGATGCTCGGCATGAAGTCCGACATCGCAGGTCAAGATGTTATTATTGTCGAAGATATTGTGGATACAGGTTTTACTTTGTTTAACGCCTTGGAAGAACTGCAGAAGAAGTCCCCTAACTCGATCCAAATAACAAGCCTATTAGTGAAACCGGAAGCACTTAAGTATGATGTGCCATGTGCTTATGTTGGTTTTGAAATTCCTAATGATTTCGTGGTTGGATATGGACTTGACTATGATGAGCATGGACGAGACTTGCCTGCTATCTATAAGTTGAAGGAGTAGCCTAACAACATTTGCTCATTTTTGGATTCTTATTTTATCAATACGATTGCTTAAAGCAATCGTAAGGCGAAGTTAAATACAGGCAATTGACCTCGAATAGTATATCTCTGGGGTTTGTACAAGCCGATTTGCCTCTATTTCATATATTGAGAAGCTAATCTAAGAATAGACTTAGTTAGTACTAACCATCGAGATATGAAGCAGATCGTTTTATCAATCATTTTATCCATTGCTTTTAATCTAAGCTATGCACAGGACCTCGCTCCAGTGACGACAAAGCTGCTGATTAAGAATGCGATGATTCAGACCCAACCAGGAGCCCAGCCTTTCTTAGGCCATATACTTGTTGAAGATGGGATTATCCTACAGGTAGGCCCATCCGTACAAGTGCCTTATGACGCTAAAGTCGTGGATGGAGATTCGATGTATGTCTATGCAGGCTTCATCGCTCCTCTTTCTCATATCGGTCTTAAAGCGCCCAAAGAAGATAACCAACGCCCTAAAGTGGACAGAACAGGCTACCCACCTAATGATGTAGCCGGGATCACTCCCGAGATGAGTATAGCAGATCACTATGATCTAAAAGATGGATCTATAGAGGATTTTAGAAAGCAAGGATTTACGATATCACATAGTGTTCCTCATGGAAGAATGATGCCAGGGATGGGATCTATTATATCTCTGAATGGAGCTTCATTCAATGAAGCAGCACTGGAGAAGGATAAAGCGATGTTCGCTCAGTGGAAAACTGCTAATCGTGTCTTCCCAGGAACGATCATAGGTATTATGTCGAAGTGGAGAGAGTTATATCGAAATGCGGAGATAGCTAATAAGCATGTATCCTCTTATAAGAGCAATCCACGTAATCGTAAAAGACCCAGCCAAGATGCAGCAACAGAAGCTTTGTTTCCAGTTGTCACTAAAGAGATGCCAGTATTCTTTACGGCAGAAACACATATGGCAGTATATAGAACACTTCGTCTTAAGAAAGACCTCGGTTTCAATCTTGTGATAGCTGAAGCGAAAGATGTCAACAGAGTATTAGGTGATATCAAAAGTGCAGGAGCATCAGTACTTCTGTCTTTAGATCTTCCTGATGCGGATAAAGAAAAGAAAGAAGAAGCAAAGGATAAAACCTCAGGTGAAAAGAAAGATGCTGATAAAAAAGTAGCAGAGACTAAAGAGAATGCAAAGGATAAGAAGAAAGACGACGATCCAAAGACAGCCGCTATGAAGGCTCGTAAGTCAGAATCTATAAAGAGATATACTAGTCAAGCAAAGATGATGAGAGATCAAGGCATGCCGGTTGCCTTCTCATATTTAAAAGTTAAAGCAAAAGAGGTCCATCCCAATATCCAGCGCATGATCGCTGAAGGATTATCATCATCAGATGCACTCGGTGCATTAACCACACAGCCTGCTGCCACTCTTGGCATATCCGATATAGCAGGGACAATTGAAAAAGGAAAGTTAGCAAACTTGGTCATGAGCACTGGTCCTTTATTTGAAGAAAAGACGAAGATCAAAATGGTCATGGTTGATGGAGCGATCCACGAATATGAAGTGAAAGAGAAAAAGAAGAAAACTTCAGGTGACGCGGACTTTGATGCATCTGGAACTTGGGCCTATACAATCGAAGTGCCTGGGATGACCGCTACTGGAAGTATGATTGTCACAAAGAATGGTGATGATTATGAAGTGGAAATAACAAGTGACCAGAACGAAGGCGAAGCGGCTAAAGGAACGGATATTGAAATGGATGGAAACAATATGACCTTTACTTTTAAAATGCCTGCAGGAGGCATGGATATGTCTATTGAAAATGATATCACTTTTGATGGCGATTCTTTTGAAGGTGAAGTCACAGTGAGTGAATTTGGATCTTTCCCAATCACAGGATCAAAGTCGACTCCAGAGTAGAAAACAAAGTTCTTAATATAAAAAGCTAAAATCATAATTGTTATGATCAAATATATATTCTTAAGTCTCTTCATACTTTCTAATTTCCAAATGGTATTTGGACAAGTAGAAACAGGAGATATATTAATTCAGAATGGTACAGTGATCACCATCACAGATGGTGTGAAAGAAGATACTGATGTCCTGATCCAAAATGGAAAAATCACTAAGATTGGCAAAGACTTAAAAGCTAATAATGTCAAGACCGTAGACGCTACTGGCCAATACGTGATGCCAGGCATCATCGATGCTCATTCGCATATAGCACTTGAAGTAGTCAATGAAGCAACTGACCCAAATACTTCAGATGTATTTGTTGGAGATGCGATTGATCCATTTGATGTGGGTATCTATCGCGCACTTGCTGGGGGAGTGACTACTTCGCATGCGATGCATGGTTCTGCCAATGCAGTAGGAGGGCAGTGTGAAACTATAAAGCACAGATATGGAGCTACTAATCCCGATGACTTGAAGATGGAAGGAGCACCAAGAACGATCAAGTTTGCACTTGGAGAAAATCCAATCAGAGTGCATGGAGAGGGCAATAGAATAGTGCCTCGCACAAGAATGGGTGTAGAGCAGATATTCAGACAAGGATTTGCAAAAGCACAAGACTATAAAGCAAAATGGAAAGCATACAATGCTAATCCATCAGGAGCTATGGAGCCACCTAAGTATGACTTGAA
>CALHUZ010000321.1 GCA_938039305.1 uncultured Saprospiraceae bacterium | reverse complement strand
AAAAAGTCTATGATTCGATATTCGAAAGGACTTTGGATAATAGAAACTTCCGAAAAAAGGTACTGTCCCTGGGTATATTAGAGAAACTAAATGAGAAGGATAAAAGTACCTCGAAGAAAGGTGCTTGGCTGTATCGATTTGACATGGAGCAATTCGAGCAATATAAGAGCAATGAACATTTGTTGAGTAACCCTCGGATATTTTGGATGTGAGACTCCAGCGATCAGCACTAATAAAGAACTAAAGTATTCTTACATAGTCATGCCATTGAATATATAGGCCCTTGTCTGTTAGCATATTAAGAAGGCGCTTTACTTATAAATATGCACAAATGAGTCATCACATTTGAACAATTTCCCTTTCACTCCGTTTCGATCATATTGACAACAATGGGAATTTACATATTTAGCATAAGGAAATAGCTATATGGGAGTTTTAAATTGCTTGTCTATTTGTTTGAGCAAAATTTTTTATTGTTAAGGAATAATGTTAAACTTGTGTTAGGGCATTAAGTGTAATTTTTACACTTAGTGTGTTATTAATTAGCTGTCAACTACCTCGAATGCGCCCAAGGATGAAATTTCTAACTGCGAGCATACAGGAAAGTGTCAGAGCCTAAAACAACTTTAAAATCTATTCGTATGAAACTAACTCTGATTAAACATGTGTTTTTGGTGTTGTGCATGCTATGTGCAACCCAAGTAATAAGCCAAAGGGCTTTAACGGGTACCGTATCGGATGATTCGGGTGAGACTCTTATTGGAGTTAATATTTTAGTTCAAGGAACAACGAGTGGAACTGTCACAGACATCGATGGTACATATTCTTTGAATGTAAATCCAGATGATATTCTGGTATTTTCATATACCGGTTATGGCACCCAAATCATTCCCGTCGGTGTAGAATCAACTATCGATGTAAGTATGGTCATTGAAGGCACAGCTCTTGATGAAATAGTTGTAACTGGATATGGAGTCCAGCGAAAAGCAACTTTAACAGGATCTGTTGCTTCAATTGGAGGTGCAGAATTAGAAAAATCTATCTCTCCTAATCTCGGAACAGCCTTAGCTGGAAAAGTGGCAGGACTATATATCGATACAGAGAGTGGAGTGCCAGGAGCAGAATCGCAAGCTATAAGAGTTAGAGGAACAAATACATTTAATAATACATCTGCTCTTGTCGTGATAGATGGTATCCCAAATCGTGCTGGAGGGTTGGCTAGGATCAATCCTGCGGATATAGAAAGTATATCTGTTTTGAAAGATGCGTCTGCAGCTATATATGGAGCACGTGCTGCTAATGGAGTTATACTCGTAACGACTAAACGTGGTAAACCAGGAAAGGCGAAAGTTCAATTGACTTCGAGCTTTGGTCTACAGACATTTACTAAAACACCAGAAATGCTTACGGGCGCCGAATATATGGACTTAGTGAATTTGCTAAATGTCTATAAGCTTCCAAGAGAAGAGTGGGAGGCAGCCAACGCTGTCAGGGGAACTCCTTTTACAAGGCCTAATGGTGAGGTGTTAAACCCTACTTATCCTAATGATAGAATCGCCAATACGGAGGCAGGTGAGGATCCTTGGAATTTTCCAGATACAGATTGGTTTGAAGAAGTGTCTCGAAAAAACACACCTACTCAGCGCCATAATCTTCAATTATCTGGTGGGACCGATGACCTTAATTACTTAGCGTCATTTGGGTATATGAATCAAGGAATAAACTTCAAAAATGCTCCAAAAGGATTTACTCAATATGACCTGAGATTAAACATGGATGCAAAAATTAACGACCATTTAAAATTTGACGTAGGTCTATATACAAGACAAGAAGATAACGATGCTTCTACGCGTGGGAATCCTATTGCGGATTTAATTAGACAATATCCATGGTTTCCGGCATACTGGCCCACCGGAGAACTTGGCCCTGATATAGAGAATGGAAATAACCCTGCAGTTAGAGTAACCGAATTGCCAGGGTATAATCAAGGAAGAAGAAACTTTGTTCAAAGTAATATTGGATTGACACTTCAAGTGCCTGGTGTGGAAGGTTTATCATTAAGAGCAAACGCTTCTTATGATAAAATGAACTTTGACAACAAACTATGGCAAAGACCTTGGGAGCTTTATACTTGGGATGGTGTAAATAAAAACTCCTCTGGTCTTACGGCTGCGCAGAGAGGACCTGGAGATCCGAGTTTGACACAGGATCATGTGACGCGAACAGACATCACTGCTTCATTATCAGCAACCTATGAAAAGAAAGTAGGAGATAACTTCTTTAAGTTATTGGGTGGTGTAACGAGAGAAGAATCAGAAATAAGCTCAACTAGAGCATTCAAAAGATTTTTCTTGTCTAATGATCTTGATCAATTAAGCTTTGGAGGTAATGATGGACAATTCAGTACAGGTTCAGGACAGGAGATTGCAAGACTTAACTACTACGGTCGTCTGAACTATTCTTATAAAGATAAGTATCTACTTGAAGCACTATTTAGATATGATGGTTCTTACTTATTTCCTGAAGAAAACAGATATGGATTTTTCCCTGGACTATCTGTCGGGTGGGTTGCTTCAGAAGAAGATTTCTTTAAGGAGTCACTTCCATTTTTCGATTACTTTAAGTTAAGAGGATCTTGGGGGCAATTAGGTAATGACAACGTAGCTCCTTATCAGTTTTTGGCATCATATAGTTTCTCGGCTACTAGTTTAGGCAATGTAGTTACAACAGCCTATGAAACTAAAGTACCTAACCCTAACATAACATGGGAGACTGCCACATCGACGAATTTTGGATTTGACGCAGAAGTACTTAATAGTAATGTGACAATTGGTTTTGATGTGTTTAAAAATTCAAGAAGTGACATCTTAACTCTTCCAAATAAGACACTTCCAAGCTACAGTGGTATTACTCCACCGGCGCAGAATATTGGAAAGTTTGAAAACAAAGGATATGAAGTAAGTCTTGGGTATAATAATTCAACAGCAGGTGGATTGGATTATCGCTTCTCATTTAACTTCAGTAGTTCAGCTAACAAACTAATCTTTGTTGACGAGCCAGATTTAGCAGATAGGCCTTGGCAAAGAGAGACAGGTGGGGAGATAGGACGACCTCTACTTTATCAATTTGATGGCGTCTTTCGTTCACAGGCAGAGATAGAAGCAGAAAGCTTAGATTATAGTGGAGTAACACCACTTTTAAAGCCAGGTGATGCAAGAGTCGTAGATATAAGCGGTGATGGCAAAATAGGTCCAGAGGATAAAATCCGTTCTGGAGGAAGTGCATTCGCTGACACGCAGTTAGGATTTAATGCAGCCTTAAAGTATAAAAACTTTGATTTAAATATGTTTTGGGCTGGCGCTATGGGAGGTTATAATAGATATGAATGGAGTTTCATGTCAGGCACTTTAGCTAATGTACAGAGAGCAGTTGCGGACAGAGCTTGGTCTATCGACAACCCAGATGCCCCTTTCCCAAGGTTAGCGGATCGTGGAGACCAATGGTACTCCGGGCAAACTGACTATGCTTTAATCACAAGAGATTATGTAAGGTTGAAAAATTTAGAAGTAGGGTATAACTTTGGACCAGATATCGCTGGTAAAATTGGAGCAAGCGATATGCGTTTTTCAATTTCTGGCACCAACTTGATTACAATTACAAGTTTCCCTTTCGATCCTGAAATTACACAAGGTGGAGTCAATGCTGAACAGGTTCGAAATCCAGATACAAATGCAGCAGCGAGCGGCGCTGCACTTAATAATGGAGAAGGATATCCAATGTTAAAAACTATTACCGGATCATTTAGGATCACATTTTAAAAACATATAAAATGAAAAAAGATTTAATTAAAATAATAGTGGTCTTGGCCTTAGGGCTTTTGCTAGCAAGTTGCAATGATGACTTCCTAGAAACCACACCTCTCAGTGAGGTTTCAGAAAGTAGTGTATGGTCTTCAGAAAAACTTGCTGAAGCTGCAGTTCTGGATTTGTATCAAGGAACTTGGGCAGGTACATTGACAAGAGAAGAAACTACAGATGCATTTACAGACCAAGCGGTATTTACACACCCTGGTCGAGGAGTAGATGGCTACACAGAAGGAAAGATGAATCCATCAGGTAGTTTCATGGATATGCAATGGTTTAGCTGGAATCAGATATATCCATTTATCAGAAGTGCAAATATTGCGATTCAAAGACTGACTGCTAACGAAGCAGGATTCAGTGAGGATTTCGTTAATAAATTGCTTGGGGAAGCTCATTTCATGAGAGGGTATTACTATACTCAGCTCATGAGACAATTTGGAGGTGTTGTGTTGTTAACAGAGCCATTGACTTTAGAAAGTGAATCAAATAATCCGAGAGGCACTTTTGAAGAAACGATGAATCTGATTATCTCAGATTTGGATAGAGCAATAGTGCTTTTAGAAAATGTCCCAGAAAGTAAGGCTACTGCACATAAGATTACCGCATTAGCTATGAAGTCGCGAGCGCTTACTCATGCAGCGAGTGATCTATATGAACCATCCAAGGCATCTTCTGTAGCTACTATCTCTTCTTACAGCAACCCAGAGTTGATCGGATATACTGGAGGTAGCCAATCGGCAAGATGGGAAGCAGCGAGAACAGCTTCTAAGGCTTTGCTCGATGCTACTACTGGATATAAGTTAGACTATTCAGCACCTGCCCCTTTTGAAGAGGCGAAGCAAAACTATGAGGACATATGGCTTGATGGAGATCAAAATCAGGACTTCATATGGGGTCGATTGATAGAAGGATTTGGTTATGGATCTCGTACTTATCCAGGTGGAGATGGTTGGTCACAAGGGCCAGGTATGGTAGCTCTTTATCACGGGCCTAACGGTTACCATGAGTGGGCTGGAACTACGCCAACAGAAGCATTGGTAAAGAAGTATGTCAGAGCTGATGGTGAAGAATTTGATTGGGATAACCCAGTGCATGCGGCTGACCCTTATGCCAATAGAGAGGCTCGTTTTTACTCTACTATATTGCATGATGGAGCTCCTTGGAAAGTCAGAACCGATGATGTAGTTAAGTTTGACAACTTCAATGAAATTCAAACTGGATACTATACTCTATCCGATGGAACTATCATCAATGGTGTCGATACGCGTCAAGGCCCAATAGAAGATTGGAACGGATCTAGAACTGGGTACTATTTTAGAAAATTTGCGGATCCTCGTACTCCAGCGTCTTGGCCAAATGATTTACAAAAAGTGGATGCGCCGTATATACGTTATACAGAGATTCTACTCAACTATGTAGAAGCTAATATCAACCTTGGGAACGATATGGAAGCTCAGACATGGCTGAATAAACTGCGATTTAGAAATGGATTGCCTGCAGTGACAGCAACTGGAAGTGAGTTAATGGAGATTTACAAGAGAGAAAGAGACAAAGAATTGGTCAATGAAGATGCACGTCTCTTTGATATGAAACGTTGGCTCGAAGGGCCTCAGTCGCTTAATCAGCAAGTACAACAAGTATTGATTCAGGCTACTCAAAAACCAGGGACTACAGTAGCGAACTATAGAAGAGACCCTAGTGTATTTGATTATACCTATAGGCCAACTGATATTGTATTTGAAAATAGAATATGGCAAGATCATGTCTATTTCATGCCTATTAATCAAAATGAAATTGATAAGGATCCTTCTCTTATTCAAAACCCTGGATATTAGAAATATAGTCTAAATAGCTAATTTTAGAATACTTCGTATTCTTATAATATATTGAATAACCCTTTGCTTAATTGCTG
>CALHUZ010000320.1 GCA_938039305.1 uncultured Saprospiraceae bacterium | reverse complement strand
GGCTTATCTGAAAAGTCAATCATGCAGAACAACCTTGATGTTTCCACTTCTTTCTTTTGGAAAGACTTGCTTAGAGATAAAGGACTCACGATTGGAAGATTGGATTCGAGATATTTAGGGATCGATGAAAAAGAGTCAGGTACTAGACCTGATTACAATTCTGAATTGACTTCATGGTTGCACTCTTTCACACCAGCGATCAATTTCTATTTGCAGGAGCACCTCAACTTTAAGACAGATATCAAGTATAATATGTTTGGTCCAGTCAGACCTTGGGATCGTACTAATAATAACTCTGGTCCTAACCTCCGTCAAGCGATGGCACAAAACCCATATCTCAATGTTATGATACAATCAGGATATTACGATGGAGCCACCACTTACTTTAATGCAAAATATTCTATGTGGCACTTAGATCCAAGTGGCAAGATGAAGGATCGCATAAGTTTCAAAGGATACCGCAGTGGTCATATGATGTACTTACGTGCAGAAGATCTAAAGTCTGCTAATGATGACATTCGAGATATGATCAAACGCACGATGCCTGGAGAAGGAGTGCCTGCGAAGTATTGATTTTCGAATGTGATGAGGTCTTTGTTATAATATGAAAAAAGTCATTGACAATTTCTCGGTAGGTTCCGCTTCTTATAAGAAGTTCAGGCCTACTTATCCGATAGAGTTATATGACTTCATTCTATCTCATGTTTCTAATTATAATCATGCGTGGGATTGTGCCACGGGTAATGGTCAAGTGGCAGAAGTGCTTTCTGATCACTTCCAGAAAGTACTTGCAACAGACATCAGCGCAGCGCAATTAGAACAAGCTACATCAGCACCTAATGTCACTTATCAAGTACATCGTGCAGCAGAAAAATTTGAAGATCATACACTTAGATTTGATTTGGTCACAGTGGCGCAAGCCATCCATTGGTTTGATATTGAAAGATTCTTAGATCATGTTAGAGATATCTTAAAGCCTGACGGTATCTTGGCAGTCTGGGGCTACGGTATATTGGGTTCGAAAGATGATAAGGTCAACCAAAGTATAAATCACTTCTGTAATGATATCGTAGGTCCGTATTGGGATCCAGAGAGAAGTCATATTGACAATCAATATAAGCTAGTTGAAAGTGATTCTTTAGAAGCTATGACTCATGATGAGACTTTCTGTATTGAGGTTAATTGGAGTGCCGAAAGATTGGCTTCATATTTTAGCACTTGGTCAGCAGTACGGCATTTTATCTCGAAAGAAAAATATGACCCTGTAGCTAAGTTCTTTAAGGATCATCCTGTGATGAATAATGAAGAACCTCTTACTTATAAATTCCCCGTTTTTTTAAAGTTATTCAAAAGGCTAAGATTTTAAAACATGTTAGGACTTAGAACTTTAATATATCTGGTCAGTGATCTGGATCAAGCGAAAGTCTGGTACAGCCAAGCTTTTGATACGAAGCCTTACTTCGACGAACCATTTTATGTGGGATTCAATATTGGAGGATATGAGCTGGGACTGCAACCAGGAGAAAAGAAAACCGATGAAGAACATGACAATGTACTGGGCTATTGGGGAGTGGAAGATATAGAGGCAGATTATAAAAGATTACTTGATATGGGAGCTAAAGAACATGAGGTGCCAACTAACGTAGGAGGTGAGCTCATGGTAGCAACAGTCAGAGATCCTTGGGGAAACCTAATTGGACTAATCTACAATCCTCATTTTAAATTGAAGTAGAAAGGAACCGTATTAGAGCAAGTCGTCTTGAATATTTATTATGATATCCTTTAGCCTCATATTTGAATGGCGGGCGTGAAATGCCGCATAAGACTGAACTGGACCTTTAGGTTTGAGTGATTAATATCACTCAATGAAGGAACGACAAACAATGGCTTGTCGGTGGGCGGATGTCGGTTGATGACGCCATTGATCGTGGGACTCAGGCGGCGAGCCTTTTGGTTACTTAAGGGCGATTGCTAAAGTAACAAGTGATTAAGATTATTAACTATAATTGGGATTGTATTCTGCGCTTCTTAATCTAATCTCAGATCCTCAACCCTTACACCAGGATACTTTGCTTTGTCAAATTGAAAAGTCTCATCTGTAACTGAGATATCTTTCTTGATATCTATGATGATTAATGTCGCCTTAGAGCCATCTTTTCCAAAAGCTCTGATCTCTTTGATCACGTTCTGACTTGTATTAATTGCAACTTTAAACTTTGAGTAATCGCTGAATTCATCTTTAGGGATGAACTCGATATGAGTCAGTGTTCGATCTTTGTCAGCGATCTGATATTTGTATTTGCCACTTTTATATTCATTAAGAATACCGAGTGGTGACACAAAAAAGTCCTCTGCGGCTTCTTCATCTAAGTCATTAATTTCTACTTCGTTCTTGGAAGGTATGAACATCCATATGTCACTTCCATTATTGTATAGTACTTGCTCGGTATTACTGAAGACCCATTTGTCTCCAGACTGAATGACAGATGAAGGCAAAGAAATCTTGTCTTGCTCTGGATACTCTATGATCAAGTCAAAGTCTATAGATAAGCTGCCTATATTGCTATATTCTTGGCTTAATTTGTCCAGTATTTTATCTGCTTTCTTGTCTTGCGCTATAGCTGAGATCGTCAGAATTGCACACCACACCATCATTATATATTTCATGCCTCCTCTATTTAAGTAATTGCCATTTGTCTTTAGACGGATATAACGTCGATAGAAGAGCTAACAATACGTTAAAAAACGAATCTTTAGACGACGCATCTTAAATAGTTGAATCTAATAGCTTTAACCAGTGACCTACTGATTCTTCTTCATCATACCATCCACGCTGTACTTGCCTGTTCCCATCAAGAAGATGCCCAAGTAGATAAAGAAGTAAAGAAGAGCGAGCTCTTTCTTTTGAAATGGATCTGCTCCATGCGCTATAAATGCCGCGACGAGCATCGTGAACATCAAGAATAAGCTGAATAATCGTCCTTTAAATCCAACGAGTACGAAGATCGCACAGATGAACTCTGCAAAAGCTGTCAAAATCAATGAGACCTCTGGGCCTAAGCCAAGAGGATCACCAAAAGAAAAGTCCCCGCCAAGCACCTTCATGAACTTGCCATATCCATGAGTAAGCATAAAACCGGCTCCTGCGATACGTAGCATCAGGAGTCCAAGATCAGTATTCCGTAAGTTGTTGTTCAGTAAGTCTTTCAGCATAGCGATTATATTTTAAAACAATATATCTAATTCTGTTTTCTATATAGAATATCAAGACTATAATCCTTGCGACGCCTACTGACGAGTCAGCTCCCATCTTATCCCACAGTTGGTCGCTGTCCCTTGCGACTGATCCCAAGTGATGACTTTTTGAGTCATGTCTAAAGTCATCTGGATACAAGTAGATGCATCACAAAGCAAAGCGGTATTGCCGCTTAAGGTGTAGTCTCCTCGGATGACTGTTGGGTCACCAGTTCTAATCACCCCATTTGACCTCGATGATATGATGTTTAAGAAGTAGCTGTTATCCTCTTCAAGTCGTAATAACACTGAAAGACATGATGTCCATTCACCTTCAGTTACGCATACCTCGTTATCTGAATTAGTAGCAAAAAATCTATCGGCTGATCCATCTGGACAAGTGACAGACCCTATTGACGTAGATCGATACTCTCCAATAAAGTTATAATCAACTTCGTCACAAGAAGGACCTTTCCATCCTTCCGCACAGTCACATATACCTTCATTACATGAGCCGTTCACACAAATGATATCGTCACAAGGATCGCTGGAACAAGATGAAACCACTAATCCGGCAGTTAGGATAATTGATAAAAATAGAAATTGGAATCGCATTTTAAGTTTGTTTTAATTGAGCAATAACTCAAAATTAATGGGCTGCAATCCATAAAACCCATACTAAAGTATGGGTTCCTAAAATTTCTGTATTTCCTGTTTTAAAGTCTATGGAGGTGATTTCAAAGCTTGAAATGTCACCATCCACATGAGGTTTATCGATCTGAGTTCAATTCATGAGACGATCCTGTCAAATCTTTTTACTTAACTTCATCTCTTCATCCTTTAGACAATGAAAGCTGAATAAAGGTTAAAGACTAATTCATGAAGCGAAGAGATTTTATAGAACAGACAGGGATGATTGGTGCAGCGGCACTTTTGTCTTTGAATAATAAAGCTTGTATGGTTGAACCGAAATTCAAGATGGGGTATCAACTTTACTCTATCCGAGATGAGATGGCCAAGGATCCAGAAGTCACTCTGAAGGCACTAAAAGCAATGGGGTATGAAGACTTTGAAACTTATGGATATGATACAGATCAGGATACTTTCTATGGATTTAAGTCGAAAGATTTCAATAAAATATTGGAAGATCTTGAAGTTACTGTAACAAGTGGTCACTATGGCTTTGCGCCTTTCTTAGATCCTTCTGATAAGACTTTAGAGCGATTTGTGGATCAGTGTATCGTAGGAGCTAAAGCAGTGAATAGTAACTATATCACTTGGCCTTGGATTGCACCTGAGCAGCGGACATTAGAGAATTTTAAGAGGATGTCTGATATGCTCAACAAGATAGGGGAACAAGTTGTGGCTTCAGGATTGGGTTTTGCATATCACAATCATGGTTTTGAATTTGAAGATCATGATGGGCAGATGGGAATAGACATTATTATAAATGAAACCGATCCAGAGTTAGTCAAACTGCAGATGGATATGTACTGGGTGATGCATGCAGCTAAGACTACACCCAAAAAGTTGATCAATGATCAGCCAGGCAGATACGTCATGTGGCACATCAAGGATATGGATAAGGTCTCCCGTGATTACTCAGAGTTGGGAAATGGTTCTATCGACTACCTTGATATTTTGCCTGATCCTATGAAATCAGGACTTGAATTTTGCTACATTGAGCAAGGTGGAAATTATGCCACAAGCTCTATGCA
>CALHUZ010000319.1 GCA_938039305.1 uncultured Saprospiraceae bacterium | reverse complement strand
CGGACACATCACCATCAGCCCAACTTCAGATGCTAAGTCGATGCCTGACATAGACGTTTTCGCAAAGTACCTTTTAGAATCTGCAAACTATCTTGAAAAACATGTCTTAGCCTATCAAGGAAAAAAGAAAACCAAGAAGGAGAAAGTTGAAAAACCTAAGTCTGACAAATTCATCAGCCACATCAAGAAATATCTAAAAGACAATCCAAAATTTCTAAAACCAAATGCTGGGCTGTATCAGATCAACGTAACTGGCAAAGCCACCAATGCATGGCAACTTAATCTTAATAAACCTCCTGGATCAATTAGAAAAGGAACGATGGCTAATCCAGATGTGACACTTACTGTCGATGACGAACATCTCTTGAAGATCGGTACAGGGCAGTTAGGATTTCAAACTGCTTTTATCCAAGGTAGATTGAAAATAAAAGGTGAAATGAAGCAAGCGATGAAGCTTGCGAAGATCTTGTCATTGATTCCTAAGATGAAGGGGTAAGCTCAAAGAAGTTTCTTGATTTTTCAGCCAAACAAGTTTAGCTGTCCCGACTCTTCAAATCAAATTCTGCTTTAATCTAAATAATTATCAGCAGGCCAGCGAAATGAGATCTGAAGTTATAAACAAAAGTTAACGAATTTAGTAGTAAAACAATCGGAGATCTAAACTACTTCACAGACTTCAAAGGCAACGCCTTGACCTCTTGCCCCAATTCTTTCAGGTACATATTTCTTATCTGTTCGATTTTCTTATCTAACGTTCTTTTACTCCAGCCATCTGTAGAGATAGGTGGCAGTATAACCACTTCTACTTGACCTGGTTGCAACATTGCTGCCCCTTTTGCCATGATATCATGAGCGTTCTTGATAACCATAGGAACTACGGGCACACCTGCCTCCATAGCCAAGTGAAAAGCTCCTTTTTTAAATGAGCCAAGATTATAATCCTTACTGCGCGTACCCTCTGGGGCTATCGCTATAGAAGTTCCAGATCTCAGTGCATCCACTGCAGGTTTCATTGCCTCTATAGCTTTGTCTTTATTCTTACGATCTATGAATATGACTCCAGCAGCTTTAAAGAATGGGCCGATCGGAGACATTTCTAATTCTTTCTTTGCAATGGCTACTGTATCTTTTTTCAAGAGTTTGGCCATAATCAGAAAGTCTGCATTGCTCTGATGATTAAACAAGAACACTGCAGGTCTTTGAGACCATATATGTTCTTCTCCTTTCACGACGACATTCATACCCGCTATCTTGGTACCGATATCTCCGAGTGTTCCAATCATCGAGTTCACTCCATCTCTCCAAGACATACTTGAAGCCCCAGACAAGGCGCCTATCATCGCAGCAGGTATGATGCTACCGAAAGCTAAGAATGTCCTTGCGACATTAGAAACGACTGGTCGGTTCTCATCGTTGAATCTATAGACTGGCCAGTTATTTTGATATGCTATCGATGATAATTCTTTATCAGGATTCACTGGCCTTGGATGACCTACGATTTCTAAAAGAGGAAGATCCTCTGCACTATCTGTATAAAAATAACTCTTTTCAAGATCTAAATTATGCTGATGAGCCAAGTCTCTAGCTGCTAAGGACTTACCCTCTCCCCAACAAGCAGGTTCTACAATCTCACCAGTGAATTTCCCATTCTTTACTTCCATGCGGGTACACATCACATGCTCCACTCCTAAGTCCCTCGCTATCGGATTGACTTGATAAGGAGTGGCTGCGGAGATAATGGCTACAGTATGTCCTTTTGCTAAGTGAGCATCTACGAGCGCTCTGGATTCTGGATATATCTCTTGGGCCAAATGCTTATAATAAACCTCTTCTCCTACTTCTATAAAGACTTGTTCATTCGTTCCCTTAACACCTTTCGCACTGATCGCAGCAAGGCCTGCAAAGTTTTTATTGCCTATGGCATAAACCATTACTCCACTGAACTGAGCCACAACTTCTCGAGTTGACATCTTACCACTGAGCAATCGAGATTGGAAAAACTGTTTTGCCGAGAATCCTTTGATCAGTGTTCTATCGAGATCAAAGAATGCTCCAATATGAGATCCAGACTCTCCTTCCACGACCATTGTTGTCATGGCAGCTGTCTTAGAACCAGGGACCAACTTTCTTTCTATAGGTATGATCCTTGCCTCAGTTTTCTTAGAGATAATAATCTCTTGAAGTTCTGTTATATGTCCAGACATCTCTTTCAGACGTGCTAAGAAAGTATCTATCTCTTTAGTCTTGTCATTTTTTTCCGTTGGTATAAGATCCAAATTTCTAACTAATCTGATACCATTCAATATCAAAGGTTTTGAAACTGATTCTATACGATGTATGCGACCTTGCCAGTGCAATTCATCTCCTAAAAACATGCATGCATGAAGCAAGTTCTGTTCTGTTATCTCAACATCTTTATCTATGGATTGTAGCGCTCTTGCTACAACTTGATATGCTTCTAGATAAATGGAAAGTACTGCCTGAGAAACTAAAATGCCTTGATTAGAAAGTAGCTTAATTACTTCTGATTTAGGCCCTTGCATCTTATTCCTCCAATCCTCGTCGAGATAGTCCATATCCTTTTCTATCTCGTCACTAAAGACTGGCTTTTTAGAAAAGAAGAATTCAAACTTAAACAAGTCCCTTAAAGCCATTATCTCTTCCCAAAACCCGTGCAGTCTTTTTTCCTTGGGATAGTCAGCCACTTTGATCAGAGCCATTTCTATAAATGCTCCATGATACAAATGGTGCACCGCCATGTTAGCATAATATGTGGCAGATAAAAAATTACGTGTTACAATTGCATATTTGGCTTTGACACCTTCTCCAAGCTGCTGGATGAGTTCAGCATTTTTTAATAGATTAATGGCCTGCTGAACGGCAGAACCTATTTGCTTACTTCTATCGACAAGTACATCAGGTCTATGATTTTCTATCAAATGCATGAGCGCTATGACATCTTGCTCCAGCCTTGGTTTAGTTAGTGCAAACTTACTTAGCAGAGTTGTGCATATTAAAGATGCAGTTGTCACCGGAGTAATCTGATTGATACCATGTATCAATTCAAAGGCAAAATGAGGCAGCGTATATTTTACATCTGGATCATTGTCTTCATCGTCTGGTATTTGTGCTTGACGCTCATCATTCATCTTTATAGGATCTCCAAATCTGATGGAGACCTTCCCGTAGTTATCTCCCATCTTTCTGATGTAGTTTAAAAACCACATCAGACTTTCTGGTTTTTTATCCTTGCCTCTACCTTCTTGCGTCATGTCATCTACATCCGGTATGAGATCATAAACCACAGAGACTGGCACATACTTTACTTCTTGACTTGATTGTTTTTCAGCCTCAACGATATACTTAAGGATGCCCATCTTCGGCCATACCAACTTACCCGTTCTAGAGCGAGTACCTTCTATAGCCCACATAAAGTGGGCTTTCTCCTCTACCCTTGATGATATAAAATGTCTAAGCGTTGCTTTATAAATAGGATTGTCTTTGAATGACCTTCTGATAAATATCACTCCTGCTTTTCTACCTACATCACCCACACCTAAGAATGCCATATTGATCCCAGCGAATATGTGAGGGACTGGAAGACCATGACGAGCAAGCACAAGACCTAAGACCATCATGTCGATATAAGTCTTATGTGTCATCACAAATGCTACCGGATGATGCCTCATGAGCTTCGCCAAAGCTTTCATCTCAACAGGGTTCACATCTATGGTTTTATCATAGGCTCTTCCTACTATATATTGAGAAGCCTCAACCACCAGAGCATCAACCAATGGTGTCTGAGTCGTGTAAAGTTCTTTAAGATATTTTTCAGCTTCTTCTCTTACTTCATCTATAGACTGATGAAGCTGCTCAGCTATTGCGCCAAGCTTCAACTGAAAATCATTATCATTCATTATAGCTTCCATAAGATCACGCGGGACTATTAAGCTTTAATATAGTTAGAAGCCATTGGTCTGAGGATATAATCCAATTGTTTTTGTCGGCTTTGAATCGAAGAGATAGCAATTTTCTAAAGCAACTCACTCTTATGAACCTTTTCATGGTGTCTTTTTACTATTTTTAGAAACATGATACGTCTTTTTATAGCAGATGATCATCAAGTATTACTGGATGGATTCATATCCATTTTTGACGATCTTCAAGACATAGAGGTGGTTGGAACAGCCCATAACGGAAAGGAGGTGTTAGCATTCCTTTCGGAAAATGAGGTAGATGTTATTCTACTTGATATTAATATGCCAATCCTCAATGGCGTAGAAACCTGCAAGAAAGTATCCAAGAAATATCCAGCTGTTCACATCATTGCGCTAAGCATGTACGATCAGCAGAGTTACTTTAAAAGAATGATTCAATATGGTGCTAAAGGCTATCTCCTTAAAAATGATAAAACAGAAGAAATCATTAGAGCCATCTATAAAGTCACGGAAGGTGGGCGATACGTGAGCTCACAAATGCAATCTATGATGTCGTCTATAGATTACTTAGCTGGTAAGACCGTCTCCCTCATGGGAAATCAACTGTCGCCACGAGAAGTAGAAGTACTTAACTTAGTCTCCGAAGGACTTACCGATCATCAAATAGCTAAGAAACTCTTCATATCATATCATACAGTCAATACACATCGCAAACACTTGTTGATTAAACTTGACGCTAAGAATACTGCTGAACTCGTTAAGAAGGCCATGGAAAAAGGTTTACTGTAAAGAATTGATAGAGTTCATTTTAGTTTAGAAATATTCACTTCAGCTGAAGTACACGTTAAGAGCTGATAGAAGTGAAACGTATCCCTGAAAGTAGTGATTCTGCTAATTCACTTTTATCGGTGATAAAACTTAATCCGTATACATAGACCTTTGGTAGGAACAATTAAATCATACCAAAATGAAAAACTACTTACTTATCATTTCCATAATATGGATCGGGCATATTTCATCACAAGGACAAGTTCAGATAGACCTCCAACAATTAAGATTGCTTAATTTGGGTAACACTGATAGCAATCTCGGTATTATCTGGGGAGAAAACGATAATGATACCTTTGGGTTAACATATGACGGTGTTGGTTCTGAAGGCGACAATGTACTTCACCTAAAAGAACATGTTGGATCCTCATCGACTATTATGTCCTTCAAGGCAAATGGGCGCGTAGGCATAGGTACTCAAGATCCTTTATTCAAAACTGTCATCAAAGCTACTGGAAATGCAATCAGAGCTGACTCTGTTGATATATCTAATCTTGCAATGGTCCTCGAGAAAGGTTCTAATAACGATAATGAAGGAATCGGGATGGGATTTCAAAGCAGTAGTACTCGGTCTACTCTCGGTGCAGCTATTATATTTGAGAGGTCAGGTGGTTCATCTAAGGGGCATCTACACTTTGCGACAAAAGCAAGTTCAAATGCCGATGAAGACATACCTATTAGAATGACAATAGATAAAGATGGCATGGTTGGAATTGGCACTGTGGCGCCTAGTGCTCCAGTTCATATAAATGATTTTATGAAATTAGAGCCAAGGACTTCCGCTCCTAGTTGCCTTTCCGCTATTGACGAAGGAAGAATATACTACGACCGTACACTTAAAAAATTTAGAGGTTGTGTTTCTTTTTCTTCAACTGCACAGGTCTCTCACGGTTGGATAAGTTTTCATTGATACATTTAAGAATCCAATGATCAATGCCTAAAACACTTAGAGCACTAATTAACTACTGCCACTTTAGAAATTAAAAAAGACATAGGCCTTAAAATAAATCAAAATTACTGCTATGATTGATGCGCTCAATCACATCAAGTTACATATATCAGCCAATGTGATATTCATGAGATGATGTAACTCCTGAATGCATCCAAAAGATATTAAGATAAAATTTATCTCTATTTTAGACTATGCTACGAGGGTATCATCTTTATCAATAATCTTATGAGAAAACACATGACTCATCAACTGAGGCATAGAGTATTGTTACTTCTTTCTTGTGTCCTTCCTTTTATCGGGAGCAGCCAAACATTGGACCCTATTGTAGACGTAGCCATCGACAACTTCTCATATGGAAAAGACTACTGTAGCTGCATAGATAGCCTTATCCAAATCGCACAGATTAATGATTACAAAGATGAAGTGAAAGAGCTTTATGGGCTTAAAGCTTTTTGCTTTTCTCCATCTTCAGAGAAAGATAGCATGGCATATTTTTTATCAAAGGCATCCTTAGGGGCATCACCACGAGCTCTTGGACTATCGGCTTCTATTGAAGCATATCTTCTGCAAGGAAATGAAGAAGATGAGTTAGCGATACAGCAATTTGTAAAAGCCATTGAACTGTTTGATCCAGATAGAGATGCTGAACTCATAACTTTAACCCAGCTTGCTATAGGTTGGGCTTATTATAGCATCTTTTCATTTGACCTGTCAATGAAATATGGATACATTGGCTTAGCAAATGCCAAGAAAGATAAGAACCAATATAACACGATCGAGGGATTAGACATACTTGCAAATTCTTATTTACGATTAGGAGACAGTATTCTATCTGATTCATTTTTCAAAGAGTACCTGACCATTGCAAAAGGAATTGACAATCCGACTGTCTCTTATTGGGCTAACACTACAGCTGGTCACAACTTTGTATCATCCAGCAAGCATGACTCTGCTCATTTTTTCTTTCAAAAATCCTATGACTCATCACTTGCTCTTGGAGATTCTTCTTTACAATTAGAAGCGCTTCTCTACTTGGGTGAAAACGCACAAATGAATAATGATAATGAATCAGCTATCCTTTACTTAACAAAAGCAGAATCTATGCCTGACAAATACCACAGGTCAGCATTAGACAGAAGGATAAATGAATATTTAGCTTTAGCATATTCTTCGCAAGAAAACTACACTAGTGCCTATTACTACTTGAATAAATATAAAGATATCGATGATGAACATTGGAATCAAGAGTCAAGAGAGATAGCACTCGACTTTGAGGCCAAATATCAATCAGTATTAAAAGACGCCGAATTATCCGCTAAAGAATTACAACTAAATCGGAGCAACTCTCAACGCAGTTTTCTACTAATTGGATTGGCAAGCCTCTTATCACTGTTATGGTTTTTAACCCACATCAATCGAAAAAACAAGCTACTCTCTGCGAGCAAAATTGAAAACTTAGAAAAACAACAAAAACTCATAGCCTTAGATAACATGGTACAAGGTCAAGAACATGAAAGAAAACGAATCGCTCAAGATCTACATGACGGACTTGGTGGGCTACTAAGCTCCGCACATATTCAAATTCAAAATGTACAAAAAGAAATAGAAAAACTAAGCGAACTACAACTACTGGATAAAGCTGAGACGATGATAGATGATGCTTGCACTGAAGTTCGTCGCATAAGTCATGACATGATGCCTGGAGCACTTATTGAATTAGGATTAATAGATGCAGTTGAGGATTTTATTGACAAAGTCAAATCTAAAAATACGCTCAGGGTAACTCTAATAGATAAGACGGGCAATCTCAATCTGACAGGTATTCTTAAAGTCCAACTGTATAGAGTAATTCAAGAAGTTATGAATAATGTGATAAAACATGCCAAAGCATCCTCAATCAACCTCTCTTTTAATTTAACTGACAAGGGCTTACTCAACATAGAGATTAAAGATGACGGTATAGGATTTGATTATGAAAATGCTATAGAATATGGAGGGCTCGGACTTAAAAACATCGAATCGAGAATAAAATATATCAATGGCAAGTTGAGCGTATTAAGTAACAAAGAAGATGGAACTCATTATTCTATAACCATTCCTCTTGAGAAATGGAGATGTTAATTGTTAACCAACGAATATATTTTACTTTAAATCACGCTCTTCCAGCTTCAAATCCTGCAATCATCACTAAGCAATCCAGTCTGATAAACATAAATTCGCTTCAGCTCCTCTAATCGTATAAGAAGTAGTCACTTGAGTAAGTACAACTAGTGTTATCCACTATAGCGATTTAGATTCTAAAACTCCTTTCATGGCATGGGAGATTTGTCAATAATACAGATTACTCTTTCCCACTTGCTATTCATTTTGTGTATTAGTATATTAGTACACTCAATCATCATATTTATGATCAACATCTCCAATCTTTCTTTCGGATATAAGCATAACAAAGACTTATTCAAGGATCTCGATCTCACAATCCAAGGAGGACAAATACACGGCTTATTGGGTCTAAATGGGGCTGGCAAGTCTTCATTACTACATTTGATCCAAGGCCTGAAGCATAGTAATCAAGGAAGAATACAAGTCTATAATCATAACCCTCAAAAAAGGGAAGTCCCGTTCTTACGTGATACATTTCTCTTAGCCGAAGAGGTATATACTCCAGAGATTTCACTAAAGAAATTTAGCGATATGTATAGTCCTTTATATCCATCTTTTTCGCTTGAGTCATTCTTGCAATTTCTTAATGAATTTGAATTA
>CALHUZ010000318.1 GCA_938039305.1 uncultured Saprospiraceae bacterium | reverse complement strand
AGGTCGAGAAACTTTCCGTCTAATAATTGTATTTTATTAGAGGCAACGATGTATGATTTGTGAACTCTGATGAATGCTGGATGAGGTAACTCTTGTTCTAACTTCTTTAGAGAAGTAAGCGACAGGATTCTTTTCTTGTCTACAGTATGAAAGGCGATATATTCCCTCATGCTTTGGATATAAAGGATGTCTTGATAGTGAAGGCGATATATCTTATGTTCTGAATTCACTAAGATGTATTCTGAATTTTCGTTTTTAGATTTGACCTTTTGGTTCTGATCTTTTAGTTGAGATAGGGGCTGTTTAATCTGGTTGAACTTTGTAATTGCCTGAAAAAATCTTTCAAACCCATATGGTTTTAAAAGATAGTCAATAACATTTAAGTTGAATCCTTCAAGTGCATAATCGGGATATGCAGTTGTAATGATAACGTGAGGTTTAGAGGAAATGGATTTTAAAAAATCAATTCCAGACATCTTAGGCATTTGAATGTCTAAAAAAAGTAAGTCGATGTGTTCGTTCGCCATGATTTCCATGGCTTCAAGAACATTTCTGCATTTCCCAACTACTTCGAGGGAAGGTATCTTATTGACATATTGTTCTATCAATAGACGAGCCAATTCTTCATCATCGATTATAAGACATCTTTTCATCATTAAACCTTGTCAATAATCAGTGAAACAATATATTTTTCATCTTTACTTTCGTTTATCAGATCGAAGTTTTTGCCATACATTAACTCTAATCTTTTTCTGACATTGCTAAGGCCAATGCCACCTGTTGAGTCCTTAGAGCTTTGAACTTCAGCATGACTATTTTCAACTCTGAACTTAATTTTATTATCTCCTGATTCTAAATTTATTTTTATCCAGCCTCGACTGGTGTCTTCAATGTTGCTATGCTTGAAAGCGTTTTCTACAAATGGGATGAATAGCAAAGGAGGAATTGGAAGGTTCGTATTTGTTGCTTCTAATGTAACATCAATGTTAAGTCCACTTCTCTCTTTTAATGAAGAAAGAGCGATGTAGTTTTTTAGATATTCTATTTCTTTTCCTATTGGAACGCGCTTAGCAGAACAATCATAAACCATGTATTTGAGCATTTCGGACAGTCTCAATAAGTTGTCTGGTGCATCTTCTGATTTTGTAAGAGTTAGTGTGTAAATATTGTTGAGTGCGTTGAATAAAAAATGCGGATTAATCTGCGCTTTTAGAAATTTAATTTCTGTAACTAACTTTTCTTTCTCAAGAGCGATGTTTTCTTTTTCTTTAGTATTAGCATATCGTGTTAGCTCAACTGTGTTACTCACAAAAGCAGCCAATGTGAATGCAGGAAGAGAAGAGAAGTATCTAAATAAATGACCTGGCCTTGATGTCATCATGCCGGGCCTATTTGGGTTGGAGACTCCATATTGTTCCAGAATCATTTCCCTGAATTTAGGATCGCCAAAGGGATGAAGTGGTCGTGTGTCGTTTATGATTAACTCATTTATTAGTACTGTTAGTGCTGGGAATAAGGCGATTAAAAGAATGAGATATAGCAAAATCTTCTTTTGAAAATAAACCTTCGGAAGTAAAAATGATGTATTGATGAGAGTAACGGCAAAAATGATGATGATGTTTTTTGCTGCTCTTAACCATAGATTTTGCCCCCAAAGAAATTCTGGAGTAGTAACGTATGTCATGCCGAGCCAGATCAGTCCGAGAAGTGATGCTTGTATTATTGCTCTATAGGGCGTTGCTAAATGCATAATATAAAAGTGAGACTATTGTCTAATTATTCCTAATCTAATTGTTGTTTGCTGAAACCTTTTCTTATAGATCGTAGGGCACTGAATTTCGACTCTATTTTTGATTGATCTTTTAGGGTCGTTCATTGATGAATAGGTATTGTTTGCAAAGAATTCTGACTGTTTGCTTTATATCCTCTCTTTTAGCGAGTACACGTGGCTTTGATGGCCGTTATATGGATGTATTTGTTTTAAGACTTCTTTTTCTCTATCAAGAATCATTTGTGAGTATGAATAGAATTTTTACTTTTCTTTTCTTCGTTTTTATTTTTTCTGATATTACTGGTCAAGTTAGTTATTGCGCTGTTTTTGGTGACTATAGCAACGCTCCATTGATTGAAGTTGTGGGTAAATTGGAGGTTCAGTGTAAGATTAAGATTAACTACAGTTCAGACCTGTTATTACCTTATACGATAACTAAGAAGTTTGATGGAGAACCCTTTATCCGAGCTTTAAATGAAATATTTGAAGGTACAACAGTTGGTTTTACCGTCGTTGATGATCAAACAATTGAATTAAAAAACAAATCATCTTTAATCAAGTATATATCTATAACTAATGACTTTAAAAATATTGCTCTCTATAAAGTCTTCAAGATTTGGGAGACTAATTATAAGATAGATATTGATTCAGACTACAATGATCTACAGGGTATAGATATTTATGGAAAGCTTAAAGATGAATCTCTGGACAATGCTTTTGCAAAGATATTATCGAACACACCTTTGTCCTATGAAATCACAGGGCCCAATAGTGTAAGAGTCTTTCGTGAGAACGGGGTGGAGAAGGCGGATCCTATCTACGATAAAATCTCTACTAACTTTAATATCAGAGGTTCTGTCAAGGATCGTCAGACTGGTGAATCACTTCCTTTTTCGAATGTCCTTATTCAAGGAACAACGATAGGGACATCCACTAATGTTGATGGATTGTTTTCTATTCTCAATGTACCTAATGACACGGTGAAATTAGAGATTTCATATATCGGATATATTTCTGATGTTGTTAAGCTTAACCCTGGTATGGACAAAGGGGATTTGAGTTTTACATTGGAGCAAGGAGGTACATTAATAGATGAGATAACTATTGCTGCGGTAAAAAAAGATCAATTGTTGAAGGCCTCTTCAGGTATTAGCAAGATATCCATGACGCCAGAGATAGCTTCAGTTCTTCCCAGTAATGGTGAAAAGGATATTTTTCGTTCACTTCAATTACTGCCTGGTGTAAGTGGTACAAACGAAAGCTCTTCAGGTCTTTTCGTTAGAGGTGGCACACCCGATCAAAACTTAATTCTATTCGATGGATTCACAGTTTATCATGTCGATCATTTGTTTGGCTTTTTTAGTGCATTTAATTCAAATGCCATAAAGGATGTTCAGCTTTATAAAGGTGGATATGAAGCAAAGTATGGAGGTAGACTTTCAAGTGTCGTAGAAATGACTGGGAAAGACGGAAATACCAATGATTTCAATATGGGATTTGGGGCGAGCCTTTTAAGTGTCAATGGTTTTGTTGAATCACCCTTTGCAAAAGGTAAAGGATCGTTCATAGTCACAGGAAGGAGATCCTTTCAAAGTAATTTCTATTCTAACCTCTTTGACTCATTCACTGGAATAGGGCAAGCCGAAGATGCGCAAGCTCAAGGTGGCGGGCCTGGTGGCGGAAGAGGAGGATTTGGTGCATTGGGACAAACCCAGGTACAGCCGAATTCCTTTTTCTATGATCTTAATGCTAAGATAACTTACCGCCCCAGTCCATAAGATAAGATCTCAATTAGTCTTTATAATGGAGAAGATGATCTTGATAATTCGCGTATTACAGACAGTGAAGCGTTAGCTGGTGGATTCGGCCGATTTGGTGGAGGCAACGCGAATGCTCCCTTTGTGAGTGACAACATAGATGTCAGTAATTGGGGAAATATAGGAGGGAGTGTCAAATGGTCCCGACAATGGTCTGATAAATTTTACTCTAATGCTACTGCCTCTTATTCCAATTACT
>CALHUZ010000317.1 GCA_938039305.1 uncultured Saprospiraceae bacterium | reverse complement strand
TGATATTTACAACAGTGCCTTCAAGAAGTGGCTTTTCATCTGAACAGCTGCAGATAGTTGCGATTAGAAGTACAAGAGCATAATTCTTAAAAAACATAAAGTTCCTATTTAACTCGTATACGTCAGAGGGAGTTAAAGGTTGGGTTACGACGCATATTTATAGACTCTTTCTCAAGAGGACGGTGATTCGGATATATGATGAATTGAACTTTTCTGTTTCTGACGATGGGTCTTAGGGAAGATGACAAGACTCAGCATATCACGGGTGAAAAATATAGCTTCGGAGGTGCTGTAATTGATTAGTTTTGTATCATTAGTATAGTCTTATAAATTATCAAACATGAAGATTGCTTTTACAGTGTTCTTAAGTCTCTTAATGGCTTCTCACGTCTCTTATGGTCAGCAGATTAATTCAGACAGCGCCAATGAGAGCCAAGAAATCATCGACTTGTCTAAGCAAAAGTGGCAGTGGATGGCAGATAAGAACGTTGAAGAATTAGCTGTCTTATTTGACGATAAGTCGAAGTTCGTTCACATGAGCGGTACTTGGAATAAAGCAAGAGAGCTTGAGATTATCGAAAGTGGCAGTATCTGGTATAAGCAAGCTGATGTCCACGATGTAGTGGTTCAAATGTTTGATCATACCGCCATACTTTGGAATCGCATCACCTTGACCGCACATGTAAGAGGAAGAGATGTGTCCAATGAATTCACCGTAACAGAAGTTTATCAACAAGGTGCAACTGGATGGAAGCTCTTGGACTTGACATTTAGTAGTGTAAGAGATACCCACGAGGTAGCTCCTAATCCTTCTCAAGAAGATGATGTCATCCAGCTTTCCAAAGACAAATGGCAGTGGATGTCTGACAAAAATGCTGACCTATTAGCTGAGCTTTTTCATGAACAAGCCAAGTTCGTTCACATGGGTGGGACCTGGGGAAAAGAAAGAGAAGTAAGTATCATCAAAAGTGGAGGGATTCATTATAAAAAGGCAGATATCCACGATGTATCTGTTGAAATTATAGATGACATGGCTACAGTATATAGTAATATCACCTTGCTCGCTGTGGTGGGCGGAAATGAAGTTACTAATCCCTTCATGGTGACAGAAGTCTATAAGCAAATTAGTAACCAATGGAAATTGACCAATATGTCATTTACGAAGTTAATGGTTCGAGAATAAATTCAGATTTGTTAATTGAAGAGATTGTCATTCTTAGCTATGCCTTGCCACTCATAAAGATGTATAATTTGATTTTTAATTGTGGTGATAATAATTGATTAAAAAGTAAGCCCAGTTGTCTCCTTTCTCGTTACCTTAATCGTCATATAGATATAAGAACAACAGAAATGGCAAAAATAGAAAAATCAACTTTCGACTTCTTAAAAGAACTCAGGAATAATAACAATAGAGATTGGTTTAAATCCAATAAGCCTCGTTACGAAGCAGCAAAGGATAATGTAGAGGAGTTCATAGACAAGTTGATCGCGCGGATTTCAAAGTTTGATCCAAGCATCGCTCATCATACGGGGAAGAGTACCATGTTTCGGATATATAGAGATGTACGCTTTTCAAAGGATAAGTCTCCCTATAAGTTGCACTTTGGAGCACATCTGACAGCAGCTCTGAAGAAGTCAGAGATACACAGTAGAGCAGGGTACTATGTCCACATCGGTCCAGGAGAAAGCATGCTGGCAGGTGGTGCCTATATGCCAGACTCTCCTTGGTTAAAAGCGATTCGTGCGCAGATAGCAGATGATCCCAAAGCGTTTAAGAAGATCGTCAAAAGCAAGGCCTTTAAGGATACATTTGGATCTTTTGAAGGAGAGCAGTTGAAGACTGCTCCTAAAGGCTATCCGAAAGATCATCCAGAGATTGAACTACTCAGATACAAGAGCTTTTTAGCGACTCATGATTGTACAGATAAAGAGGTTTTATCTAAGGACTTTTTGACTCATGCTGCTAAGGTGTTTAAGGTTTTGTATCCTTTTGATGTCTGGTTGAATCAAGGGGCAGGTTAGATTCGAATCAAGTCAATCTATGAAAATATAAGTATCATAGAACTGAGGAATAAAGTTGAAGAGGAAGGCATCTTCTGAAATTTTGTCATTCTCCATTTCTGCTACTTCTGCGCAATCTATGATGGCGATCTCCACTCTTCTATTTTCTGCCATTTCTTCTTCAAGAGTTGATGTGGGGTGAATCATCTTCCAATTTCCGTAACCTTTGTATACCATTCTGTTTTTGCTCACATCTTTGGACATGAGGTAGTTGTAGATTCGTCGTGCACGAGCTACTGAGAGATAGTAACTTGTGGTTGTTGTCTCAATATTAGGCTCGTTGGGCATATTGATGTGTCCTTCAATTCTGATACATGTATTCTGATTGGTCTTCATGAATGAAAGGAGCTGAGGTAAGACATTGAAAGATCTTTCCAATAGAAAGTCTTGATTCCCTACAAAGAAGATGCGTTGCAACTTAAACTTCTTTCCATCTGAAAGAGGTGCTAACTTAAAAGCTAAAGGTTGTTTTTTTAATAGTGGAGTCACCTTGAGGCTTGTCATTTCAATGAGGTAGTCTTTTGCTACGATATCTATGCTTATAAGACCTTGCTTTGGAACAAATAATTTGAAATCCCCAGTTGAATCAGTACGAGCGTTATCTGACCACAATTTTGAATGCATTTGGATTTTGGCATTGCTCACATGTACTCCTGAGTCACTTAAGATTTGGCCTGCTATCCACTGCCCATCACCTGGTGTTAACTTTATGATTTTTAATTCTTGAACAAACCTTTCAGTCATTTTTCCCATCTCCTGGGAAGCTAAATGTCTTGGTGAAGTGGCATTGATGCTAATCACTTCATCCTTAGGAACAAGGATCTTGAAATTTCCTAAACTGTCTGTTTGCACACCATCACTCCAAAACTTAGAGTGAAAATATACTTTAGCTACAAGAGGACTATCGGTTTGGATGTTTATGACTTTTCCGCTTAACCACAATCTTGGCTTGGAAGAATAGACACTTACTTGCGCACGTCTATTCTGTTGGAGACTATCTGGATTCTGATTGCTAGTCATCAATTGTTCTTCTCCGAAATGATCTGACTCTATGATGTCTG
>CALHUZ010000316.1 GCA_938039305.1 uncultured Saprospiraceae bacterium | reverse complement strand
TATGCACGTTATCCAGTGTCTAATGATGGAGATGAACTTTCAGGGAAGAACGAGTTTCATTCACTTTACTATCACAAATTAGGAGATGACCAGTCCAAGGATGAGTTGATATATAAGAACCCGGACTTTCCACTTCGTAATGTTGGTGGAGGTACAACCGAGGATGAAAACTGGCTCGTTGTAGTTGAAAGCGAGTCAACGAGTGGCAATAGTCTACGTGTCAAGAGTCTCACAAGTGATAATGCTAAAATACAAACGGTTATTTCAGGTTTCGATGCTGATTATAATTTGATAGATAGTGATGGAGACAACTTGATCTTACTCACCAACGCAAATGCGCCAAAGCAAAAGTTAGTGACACTCGATGCGCGTAACCCGCAAGGTGCGATGAAGGACTTGATTCCAGAATCTGATGATGTGCTTCAGACCGTATCTATAGCTGGCGGAAAGATCTTCGCAGAGTATTTGCACAATGCATCAAGCCAAGTTAAAATCTTTGACCTTAAAGGAAACTACTTATCGGATCTTGAACTTCCTGGTATAGGAAATATCGGTGGCATAAGTGGAAAGAAGACTGATACAGAAGCATTCTTTTCTTTCTCATCATATACGATACCGACATCTATTTATTCTTTGGATACTGAGACTTTAAAGTACGAAGTGTTCAAGCAGCCGAGGATTGATTTTGCATTCGATGATTATAAAACGGAGCAAGTATGGTATGATAGTAAGGATGGTACTAAGATCCCGATGTTTTTGACATATCGTAAAGATTTAGTACTGGATGGAAGCAATCCTACTATGCTTTATGGCTATGGTGGATTTAATATTTCATTGACTCCAGGGTTTAGTATTTCTACACTTCCACTTTTAGAAAATGGCGGAATTTATGCTGTTGCAAATCTTAGAGGAGGTGGGGAGTTTGGAAAGGAGTGGCATAAGGCAGGAACCAAAGAGCGCAAGCAAAATGTGTTTGATGATTTTCAAGCTGCTGCAGAATTTCTAATTAAAGAAAAGTATACATCTTCAGAGAAACTCGCTATCCGAGGAGGAAGTAATGGTGGTCTTCTTGTAGGAGCTGCGATGACTCAGAATCCTGATCTATATGCTGTAGCATTTCCAGCAGTAGGTGTGTTGGATATGTTGAGGTATCATGAATTCACAATAGGTTGGGCATGGGCAGAAGACTATGGAAGAAGTGACAATCCAGAAGACTTTAAATACTTGATCAAGTATAGTCCTCTTCACAATGTAAAACCAGCCGCTTATCCAGCGACTTTGGTTACTACTGCAGATCATGACGATCGAGTAGTGCCAGCTCACTCATTCAAATTTGCAAGTGAATTGCAACATGGACACACTGGAGATAATCCAGTTTTGATCAGAGTAGATAAAAGTGCTGGACACGGTGCCGGAAAGCCAACATCAAAGATCATCGAAGAGCAAGCGGATATCATGTCATTTATGTTTTACAACATGGGAGAAGAGATGAGCTTTGAAGTGAAAGGGTAGGAGGCCAATTGGAAATTGGCCAATGTACTAATTTGTAAATGTGCCATTTAGAGAATGAATAAAAAAAGAGAATTAGCAAATTAGTGAATGTGAACAAATTAGATATTGAATAAAATTATATGGCAACCATAAGGCAGTTTAGGAATGTAGCAATAGAGCCATACAACAATGGAACAATGTAACAATGCATCAATAGTTCGATATAACAATTAGAATGATAAAGACACAAGAATTTATAAATAACAACAAGCAGAGATTTTTAGATGAATTGCTTGACTTGTTGCGCATACCATCAGTGAGTGCAGATAGTAAGCACAATGGAGACATGGTGAAGACTGCAGAACATCTGATGACTGATATGCTTAGGATTGGATTAGATGCTGTCACAAAGTATGATACGCCTGGACATCCTATCGTTTATGCACATAAAATGATAGATCCTCGACTACCTACAGTTTTGGTCTATGGACATTATGATGTGCAACCACCAGATCCTTTGGATTTGTGGGATTCGCCACCATTTGAGCCAGTTATAAAGAAGACTGGCATACATCCAGAAGGAGCCATTTTCGCAAGAGGATCATGTGATGATAAAGGGCAAATGTTCATGCATGTTAAAGCAGTAGAATCTATGCTCGCTGCAGGAGAACTTAATTGTAATGTCAAGTTCTTAATAGAAGGAGAAGAAGAAGTGGGATCTGATAATCTTGGTGACTTTTGTGAGTCGCATAAGGAGTTGTTGAAGTGCGATGTTGTTTTGATTTCCGATACTTCAGTCATCGCTAATGATGTGCCATCTATCACAGTTGGGTTAAGAGGCCTGTCTTATGTAGAGGTAGAAGTAACAGGGCCTAATCGCGATCTCCATTCTGGGGTTTACGGTGGAGGCGTGCCTAATCCTATCAACAACTTGTGCGATATGATCAGCAAGATGAAGGATGAAAAAGGTCGCATCACTATTCCAGGATTTTATAATGATGTTGTGGTTGTCAGTGATAGCGATCGAGCGGAGATGAACAAAGCTCCATTTAGTCTGGAAGATTATAAAAACGATTTGCAGATAGCGGATATCCAAGGTGAAGAAGGGTATACCACTTTAGAAAGAACATCGATCAGACCAACGATAGATGTCAATGGCATCTGGGGAGGATATATCGGAGAAGGAGCCAAGACAGTACTTCCGTCTAAAGCGTATGCGAAGATCAGTATGCGCTTAGTGCCTAATCAAAGTAGCGAGCAGATCACGGAATTATTTACAAAGTACTTTGAAGATGTAGCACCAGAAGGTGTTCAAGTAAAGGTCACCCCTCATCATGGTGGAGAACCTGCAGTGACACCAACAGATACGCCAGAATATAAAGCGGCTCATTTGGCTATGAAAGAGACGTATGGGAAAGATCCAATACCTGTAAGAGGAGGAGGAAGTATTCCAATCGTCGCTTTATTTGAAGATATCTTGAATGTGAAGACGGTATTGATGGGATTTGGTTTAGATAGTGATGATATACACAGTCCGAACGAACACTAT
>CALHUZ010000315.1 GCA_938039305.1 uncultured Saprospiraceae bacterium | reverse complement strand
GTCATCAGACCGCCTGCATAATCCCAGAACCATCGAAAGTTAAAGTGAAAGCGATTAGGATTAAATGGTCTCATAGGAGCAGGGCCTAACCAGCGATTATAATCAACGCCTGCTGGAACGGGTGCATTTGCCATTGGCTTCATCGGTTTCATCCAGCCTTGATATGCCCATACTTTCACGAGCCTTATATTTCCTAGATCGCCTGAGCGAACGATGTCTATTGCTTCGCGATAGTGAGGACCGCTTCGTTGCCATTGCCCCACTTGTACAACTCTTCCAGTCTTTTGCTGAGCGGCGAGCATTATGTTACATTCTTCGATTGTGTTGGCGATTGGCTTTTCCACATAGACGTCTTTCCCCGCCATGACAGCATCTACCATCATACTACAGTGCCAGTGATCTGGCGTTCCTATGACTACGGCATCTATGGATTTATCACGGAGGAGCTCTCTATGATCTGTGTATGTCTTTGGCTTATTATTTCTGATCTTCGCATAGTCCGCCAGTCGCCCATCGATCACTGATTGATCCACATCACATATACCTACAAGGTTCACATCTGGCATCTTCAGTAGTGAGTTGGTATCAGACCATCCCATTCCCTTGCAGCCGATCACACCTATGTTGATTTTGTCATTTGGGCTTAGTGATTTGGCATTCTTAATAATGGCCGGTGCCACGAATAGGGACGATGCCGCGACTGATGAATCTTGTATAAATGATCTTCTTTTCATGACGATAGGTTTGATATTAGATGATTAAGATAAAGATTAATGTGAAAAAGAGGTTTCTCTGTATGGACTTATGATTCATCATATCGCTCATGGCAAATGTTATTCTAGACAATCCTGAGAATTCTTTACTTTGGTCTTGTCAAAAATGAAAAGGATGTCAAGAAAAATAAGAATGGGAATGGTCGGCGGAGGTCGAGGAGCTTTTATAGGTGGTGTACACCGTATAGCAGCTGCCATAGACCAGCAAATAGAGTTGGTATGTGGAGCCTTTAGTAGCAATCCTGAAAAGTCTCGTCTATCGGGCGAAGATTTTTTCTTAGACCCTAGTCGCGTATATGGGACTTATGAAGAGATGATCAAAAAAGAAAGCGAACTTCCTGAGGATGTTCGGATGGATTTCATTTCGATCGTGACACCTAATCACATGCACTATGGGCCAGCGAAGATGGCATTAGAGCATGGATTTCATGTCGTCTGTGATAAGCCTTTGGCTTTTGACCTTGAGGAATCTAGAGATCTTGTAGATACTGTGAATCGCACAGGGATGATCTTTGCCTTGACACATAACTATACGGGATATCCTATGGTCAAGCAAGCCCGAGCGATGATCAAGAACGGTGACCTCGGAAAAATTAGAAAAGTAGTTGTTGAATATCCACAAGGTTGGCTAGCGACCTTATTAGAAGCGGATACGGAGCAAAAGCAAGCTGCATGGAGAACAGACCCGAGTAAGTCTGGTATCGCAGGATCTATGGGAGACATCGGCACACATGCCGAGAATCTTGCAGAGTATATCACTGGCCTTAAGATCGCAGAGATGTGCGCAGATATAAGCACAATTGTAGATGGTCGTCAGCTCGATGATGATGGCAATGTCTTGTTGAGATTTGACAATGGAGCACGTGGTATTTTATTCGCAAGTCAGATATCAGTAGGAGAGGAGAATAGCCTTGCGATTAGAATCTATGGAGAAAAAGCGGGACTTGAATGGCATCAGATGGAACCCAATACGCTGATTGTAAAATATCAGAATAAGGCCAACGAAATATATAGAACAGGTGTCGGAGAACTCTACCCAGAGACAGTAGCAGCTGCACGAACACCAGCTGGTCACCCTGAAGGCTATCTAGAAGCTTTCGCAAATATCTACCGCAATTTTTCTAAATGCGTACAAGCAAGAATTGCAGGTGTAGAAGTTGATCCAATCTATAATGACTATCCAACTGTGGAAGATGGACTCAGAGGTATGGAGTTTATTTACAAGGTGATAGAATCAGGAAAAAGTGATCAGAAGTGGATCAAAATGTAATCTGGTTTCAATAAGTCTAATTACTCTTTTAAATAGTAAATATGAAAAGAAGAAAGTTTGTTGCTTCATCCGCTGCGATAGGAGCCACTACAATATCAGCCTCTTCGCTTGATAGAATATCTAATCCTTTAGCTGCGAACAATGAAGTCTATGAGTTGCGTACTTATGAGATTTCTTTTGGCGGTAATCGGGGTAGTTTGATGACTTATCTAAGTGATCTTTTGCTTCCGACTCTTACCTATGCGGGAGCTAATCATGCGCAAATGTTTAAAGAAGTAGGCGATCCAGAACCTTCTAAGATTTGGGTGATGGTTTCTTATCCGAGTATGGACATTTATCAGAAGTGTTTAGAAGCTCAAAGCGCAGATGCATTTATTCTTAATGGCAAAGATCATGCAGATGCAGGAAAAACTTATAATCGTTATGTTTCTTCTTTGTCTACAGCTTTTAATGGCTTACCTCAGATGAGAATTCCTGGTGACGAAAAGACGCTTTTTGAATTAAGAATTTACGAAGGGCCTAATGATGATGCAGTTCGTAGGAAAGTGGCGATGTTCGATGATGAAGAGATTGCCCTTTTTGATAAAGTTGGATTAGACTCTGTCTTTTTTGGAAAGATGGTGATCGGCCCTTATATGCCTTGCTTGGTGTATATGCTAGCTCACGATGATATGGCTGAGAGAGGAGCTGCATGGGGTAGATTTGTTGCAAGCGACGAATGGAATACTATGAAATCGCTGCCAAAGTACGCCAACACGATCTCCAATATCCAAAAGATATTTTTAGAAAAAATATAATTTTATGAAAGCCAAATTAGCTTCTGTTATTCAATACACAAAGCACTTTGCTACTACAGGAGCTGTCTCAGAAACGAGCCGTGAAGTTGAAATAGAAATCTGCAACAAACTAAATCCTAATGGGAAA
>CALHUZ010000314.1 GCA_938039305.1 uncultured Saprospiraceae bacterium | reverse complement strand
TTGCTGTTGTATTATTTGCCTTTTCAACCATGTTGAGTTGGTCCTATTATGGACTCCAATCATGGAAGTTTCTCTTTGGTCGCGGGCAGCGAATGGATATGCTATATAAGGTTCTATTTCTGCTTTTTACAATACTAGGCGCCGCTGTTACTTTGGATGCAGTGATCAAGTTCTCGGACGCTATGATTTTGGCCTTAGTATTCCCCAATATGATAGGGCTATTGATTTTGTTTCCAACAGTGAAGGAGGAATTAGTGAAATACACACGTGCCATTTATAGATAGGCGTTGAAAATATTTGACTATCCCCGAACAAAAGACGAGCTTGCTTGATTATTCTTTCTAAAACACTCGTCTTTGGAACACACTCATATTAAAGTAATCGGCGCTCGTGAGCACAACCTAAAAGATATATCGGTTGATATCCCCCGAAATAGACTTGTGGTCATAACAGGTATCAGTGGTAGTGGAAAATCTTCTTTGGCTTTTGATACGATATATGCAGAGGGTCAGCGCAGATATCTTGAGACATTTTCTTCTTATGCAAGACAGTTCTTGGGGAAGATGGAGCGACCAGATGTAGAAAAAATAGATGGGTTGAGCCCCGTGATATCTATAGAGCAAAAAACAACAGGGTGGAATCCAAGATCAACAGTAGGGACAACAACGGAGATCTATGATTTTCTCAGGCTTTTATACGCAAGAATAGGAGAGGCTTACTCGATGAATACGGGGAAGAGGATGATCAAGTATTCTGAGGAAAAGATCATTCAACAGATTCATCGCCAGTTCAATGGAAAAAAAGTTGCCCTGCTAGCACCTTTGGTTAGAGCTAGAAAAGGTCATTATAGAGAGCTCTTTGAGCAGATGAGAAAGAAGGGGTATACTAAAGCCCGAATCGATGGAGAGATCAGAGAGATTGTCCCTGGTCTTCAAGTCGATCGCTATAAGGTACATGATATTGAAATTGTTGTTGATCGGATAAGAGTAGAGGAGGACAAAAGAGAACGGATCTCTTCTTCTTTGGCTGTGGCCTTTAAGTTAAGTGACAACTTTATCCAAGTCTGTGATCTTGAGACAAACGATGTTCAACCATTTAGTAATAAACTGATGTGTCCAGATTCAGGTATTTCATATGAAGAACCTTCTCCTAATACATTTTCTTTCAACTCCCCTTATGGCTCTTGCCCAGACTGCAAAGGCTTAAGTCTGCTCAATGAAGTAGATATGGAAAAGGTCATTCCTGACGACACGCGAAAAATTAATAATGGAGGCATCGTTCCTTTTGGAGAGGTTAGGGAGAATATGACCTTCAAACAGCTAAGAGCAATAGCCAAGAGGTATAAGTTCACACTTGCAACACCGATTAAAGATATACCTCAAGAAGCGTTAGAGACTATTTTGTTCGGAGGAGATGATTCTTATAGTTTCAATTTAGGTTATTCACCACATGACTTTGTCTATGATCTAGCTAATGAGGGTATTGTCAATATGTTGAAAAGGTGGTATAAAACTACGACCTCAGAAAAGACAAGACAATGGGCCGAAGACTTTATGACTATAGCGACATGTTCTACGTGTGAAGGCTATAGACTAAAGCAAGAATCACTTCACTTCAAACTTGCTGACACTCATATCGGACAGCTGGGAGAAATGGATTTGAGTGAACTTAAGAAGTGGTTTGATGACTTAGAAAACCACCTTGATGAAAGGCAAAAGAAGATTGCAAAAGATGTAATTAAAGAGATAAGATATAGACTTGACTTTTTACTTCAAGTGGGACTTGACTATCTAAGTCTTAACAGACCATCAAGAACTTTATCTGGAGGAGAGGCACAACGTACAAGATTGGCGACGCAGATAGGTTCTCAGCTCACGGGTATAACCTATATCATGGATGAGCCGAGTATTGGTTTGCATCAAAGAGATAACCAAAAGCTTATCGAATCATTGAGAGACCTTTCTGAAATAGGCAATACCGTTATAGTTGTAGAACATGATAGAGACATTATGTTAGCTTCAGATTATCTCATTGATTTGGGTCCAGGGGCAGGAAGCAAAGGTGGCGAACTTGTAAACGAAGGAGTACCTAAAGACTTTATAAAAACAGCAGGCATAACTGCAGAATATCTCAACAGGAAAAGAGCAATACCATATAATAAGAAGCGTCGCAAAGGTAACGGCAAAAAGATTGTTTTAAAAGGAGCTACTGGCCATAACTTGAAAGACCAAACGCTCACCATTCCACTTGGAACATTTACCTGTGTCACAGGTGTTTCGGGAAGCGGTAAATCTTCATTGATAAATGCCACCCTTTATCCGATTCTGCGAGAATATTTTTATAGAAGCCTACAAAGACCATTGCCATACAAAAGTATATCAGGTATAGATGAAGTTGATAAAGTAATTGAGATTGATCAAACTGCGATTGGAAGAACTCCTAGATCTAATCCAGCAACATATACAAAGTTGTTCGATCCTATACGTAGGCTTTTTTCTGATCTCCCAGAATCTAAAATTAGAGGATACAAAGCTGGAAGGTTTTCATTTAACGTAAAGGGTGGAAGGTGTGAGACATGTAAGGGCGGCGGAAAGCAATTAATTGAAATGAACTTTTTACCTGATGTATATGTCGACTGTGAAACATGTCAAGGAAGGCGATACAACCGAGAAACTCTTGAAATAATGTATAAGGGAAAGTCTATCTCGGATGTTCTTGATATGCCTGTTGATGAAGCTGTAGAGTTTTTTAAAAACATACCTAGTATTTTTAGAAAGTTGCAGACTTTGAAAATGGTAGGCTTGGGCTATATCACTTTGGGTCAGCAAGCGACAACTCTCTCGGGAGGCGAAGCTCAAAGAGTAAAGTTAAGCGAAGAGCTTTCTAAAAAGGATACTGGGAATACTCTTTATATTCTTGATGAGCCAACGACAGGACTGCACTTCGAAGACATAAAACTTTTGGTCTCGGTTCTTTCCAAATTAGTAGATAAGGGAAATACAGTGATTGTCATTGAGCATAGCATGGACATCATAAAGGTGGCGGATCATATTATAGATGTTGGTCCAGAAGGAGGTAACAGAGGAGGGCAGATTATCTTTACAGGAACTCCGGAACAGATTATAAAAAAGAAGGGTAGTCACACCGGTAAATTTTTAAAACCAGAGCTCTGATAAAAAAAGCGCAGCTTTCGCTGCGCCTTTGTATCC
>CALHUZ010000313.1 GCA_938039305.1 uncultured Saprospiraceae bacterium | reverse complement strand
CGTTCTATACATCATAAGCTTATATAATATGTTCAGACATTTACTTTCCGGGTTATTGATGATAGCCTTTGCGGCAAATAGTTTTGGTCAAGCCGATATCGAGATTGCCATCAAGAATTATGATTCCGACTCTCTCATCTTCGGCTATTATTTAGCAGATAAGATGTTAGTGAAAGACACACTGACTCGAACTGATAATACTGTACCCTTTAGATATCAGCAGGATTCTACTTTGGAGCAAGGGATGTATATCCTGGTTTCGATGCCAGAAGGAATGTTCTATCAGGTATTAGTAGGTGAAGGGGATGATCAACAGTTTCAGGTAGTCATAGATACAACTACAGAGCAAAAGATCTTTTTCCAGAATTCGAAAGAAAACCAAATCTTCTATGAATACCTACACTACATAGAGCAGTCAAGGAAAGAGGCAGCTCGTCTGGAGCAGGTGATACAAGAGACTGATACGGTTTTAGCAACTGTACGAGAACAATTAATAGAAGATCAAGCGATGATTAATCTGATGGTTAATCAAAGACAGTATAAGCTTCTTGAAGAGCACCCAGAAAGTATTGCTTCTATATTAGTTAGGTCAAATCTACCCTTTGACTTTCCCGAGTTTACAGGAACAGATGAAGAGATCCAAGATCAGAAGTATAGATTTTATAAAAAGCACTACTTCGATAATGTTAATCTTGATCACCCTGCGATACTAAGAACACCAGTCATCCATGACCGTGTGACATACTACCTTGACAACCTTACAGTCATAGATGCTGATTCTGTTATTCAATCTGTAGATACATTGCTAAACTTGATGGACGGCAATCCAGAATTGTATAGATACTACATGAGCTTTTTGCTGAACAAATATGGAAACTCAAAGTATATCGGTCTTGATGCAGCATATGTGCATTTAGCATTAAATTATTACGGTAAGGGAAAGGCGCCATGGATCTCAGAAGAGAACAAGGCCGAGATTGTCAATAATGCAAAAAAGATTGAACCGATTCTAATTGGAAAGCAGGCTCCTGATTTTACAATCTGGAAAGAAGATGGTTCCGAAGTGACGCTCTCAGAATTAGATAATAAGTTTACTGTCTTGGTATTTTGGAAACCTAATTGCGGTCATTGTGCAAAGGCGATGCCTCACGTGATTGACTTTCAAAAGAAGTGGCAAGATAAAGGAGTGCAGACCATTTCTATATGTACTAAGTCAGGAAGAGAGTATGACTCTTGTTGGGAAGATGTAAAAAAGAAAGGAATGGAAGGCCTCATCAATGCTGGTGACAAGTATGGTAAGTCAAGAATACTTTCTAAATACTACGCCACTAGTACTCCTAAGATCTTTATCATCGATAAGGACAGAAATATCAAGTTGAAAAAGATACCTGCTGAGAATCTTGATGCTGTGATGGAACAGATGATGAAGATAGACGAAGCAGAGTCTGGAGCAGGACAGGAATAATCTGTTTTGTATGTTTTATGCGTTTAATATGTTTTAGGTGTTCTTTCAAATCTGTATTTAATTGTGCTTAAGTACCTAATTGCTTTTGTGTTTATGTGAGTGTTCTTTGTTACTTGAAAACATCTGTGGTCTGTCGTCTGCAACATTGTTTTTGAATCTGTCATCTGTCGTCTGATATCTGGCTTCTGACATCTCTCGGCTCTCGATTCTTAGTTCTCCACTTTTTACTCACTCATTATGATATTTCTCTCCTTTCAGTATCGTAAAAGCCCGGTACACTTGTTCAAGTATAAAGATGCGTGCCATGTCATGTGTTAGTGTCAAGTGTGACATAGAAAGTGTAAAATCAGCTCTGTCCTTCAATGAAGTATGAGCACCATATGCACCTGCTATTACAAATACTACTTTGTTGATGGAGATGTTCTGCTTGTGCTGGATCCAATCGGAAAGACCTGTAGAACTTAGGTGAGCACCACGTTCATCTAAAAGCACGAGGTAATCCGATGTGTCTATTTTTGATAAGATGACTTCAGCTTCTTTCTTGGTGATGTCGTCTTTCTTTTTGCTTTTGACCTTAGCGTCTTTGAGCTCTAAGATGTCATAAGATACATAGTGCTTCAATCTCTTTTTATAATTTTCAATTATAGAAACGAAGTTCTTGTCTTTGCTTTTTCCAATCCATAAAAAAGTGATGTTCATAGGACTTTCTTTATTGGATTACTATTTGGCAATGACGATATCGTCTCTGTCATCTACTATTGAAACAGCCAAGGCTGCGAGTATCATACATGCGCCAGCAAGAACTAAAGCATAAATAGCATGGCTATCAAATAAATATTTGACGATAAGTCCACCGATGAGCGCGCTGATTATTTGCGGAAGCGTGATGAAGAAATTAAAGATGCCCATATAGATACCCATTTTTTTGAGTGGTATAGATCCAGCTAATATGGCATAAGGCATGGATAGGATACTCGCCCAAGCTATACCTACACCGACCATCGATAGAATAAGCATCCAAGGTTCAGAACATAGATATACTGACATCAGACCTATACCGCCAGCTATAAGACATAAGGAATGAGTCCGCTTGCGACCGACTGATTTTGCAATTGTAGGAAGTAGAAAAGCGAAGATCGCAGAGACAAGATTATAAACACCAAATATAATGCCTACCCAATTTCCTGCATCTTGAAATGTCGAAGAGGAAGCATCATCTGCTGATAATCCATAAACATGTTGAGCGATCGCAGGAGTCGAGAACACCCACATTAAAAACAGGGCAAACCAAGAAAAGAATTGAACAAGGCCCAGCTGCTTCATGGTCTTAGGCATATTAGAAAAATCTGTGAAGATCTGCATGATGCCCTTTTGTTCATCTTGTGCAACTTCAACTCCTTCAATATCAAATGCGTCAACTTCCTCTGGGCTATACTCTGATGTTGTCACCACAGTGTAGATGATGGTCGAAATCAGACAAACAGCACCAATGGCAAATGACCAGATGACATTAGGAGGTATAGTTCCAGAATCTGCATCGCCTGATATGCCACACCATTCAGCAAGAACATATGGTAACCAGGAGCCAATGACAGCGCCGATTCCTATTAAAATTGTCTGTACTGAAAAGCCAGTCGTCCTTTGATCTGTGGGAAGCTTATCAGCAACTAAAGCTCTGAATGGTTCCATAGCTATGTTGAATGCTGCATCCATAATCATAAGCATTCCTGCACCCACCCATATGGCTGGCATGATGGCAACGAACATATCAGCATTGGGCATGAACAATAAGCCAACAGCGGCTATGATAGCACCTACAAGGAAGTAAGGTCTACGCCTACCGAGTTTGGTCCATGTACCGTCACTATAATGCCCGATGATAGGTTGTACGATCATACCTGTCAATGGTGCTACTAACCAGAACCATGAAAGATGATGCACA
>CALHUZ010000312.1 GCA_938039305.1 uncultured Saprospiraceae bacterium | reverse complement strand
CCTGACCAGGCGACAGCTTCGCCATAAGCCGCTTCATTGTTAGCCGGAGTAGCATTCCAGACTGAGAGAGCGATACTCTTAGAAGAGTTCTGCCAATAACAGAACAGCGCATACCACTGGAATACATAGACCAATCCAAGCTGCCACATGACGCGTGGCATGTCTTTGATGGCTGAGAATATTTCTATCAAGGGAGCAAACACACTTCCTTTTTCTGCTCTCAACTTTGCCAGCTCTTCTTCAGTGGGAGGTATCTCATCTATGTGTCGTGTACTCCATAAGATGGAAACGATCGAACACACAGCACCTAAGAAAAATGAAGCATATACCCATGTCGGCAGAGATCCTGTCTTGCCTATGATGATGATCGGAAATATGAATAGAGACAAGTTAGAAAGTGTCTGTCCTAAGCCTGTAAAGAAGCTCTGCATCTGAAAACCAAGAGGCTGCTGCTCTGGGACTAACTGGTCAGCAATGATAGCTCTGTATGGCTCCATAGCTGTATTATTTCCCGCATCAAGTATCCAAAGAAGTCCAGCAGCCATCCATAGAGAACTACTAAATGGAAAGGCTAATAAAGCCACACTACAGAGTATAGCTCCTACTAAAAAGTATGGCTTACGTCGGCCCCACTTATTACTCCATGTCTTGTCACTCATGGCTCCTACTATAGGTTGGATGAGTAAACCAGTCACTGGACCTGCCAAGTGGAGGATAGGAATCTGATCTGGTGAGGCTCCTAAAAAATCATAAATCGGAGTAACGGCACTTTGTTGTAATCCAAAACTATATTGGATGCCAAAGAACCCGACATTCATATGAAGTATCTGCCAAAAACTGAATTTAGTTTTCTTTAACATGGGACTTTATATTGTTCACTGTGACGATGAACTACATGATAGAGTTATTTATGCTCTTAGCATAATCGTCTTAAAGACTTTTCGAAACTCGTAATGATTGATGAGTAAAAGAATAATCAAGGAAAACCTTATGTCTACTACCTCTTCTTATTAATCACTTTCTCTAACTGATACACCACAGCCTTAATATCCTTAGGCAGCGGTGCCTCATAAGTTTCCAGTTTCAAGGTTTTAGGATGGGTGAGCGTAAGGGTTGAGGAGTGAAGGGCACTTCGAGAGATGAGTGGCGATTCTTCTTTATCTCTTTGAAATTTTATCCGCTTGATCTGCGACAGAAAGAACTCCGAACTAAGGCCGTACTTTTTATCAGTTATCAGTGGCGCACCGATATGCTTTAAGTGGACTCTGATCTGATGTGTTCTACCTGTATGTATCCTAAGGGATACAAGCGCATAGCGATCTAAAGATTTTATCACTTCATAGTCTGTTAAAGCTTCCTTGCCTTTGAGACTTGCGATGTACATATTTTTCTTTGTCCGATGCTCCGTGATAGAAGTGTGGATAGTTCCTGATGGTTCTGAAGGATGCTGACACAGTGCCAAATATTTTTTGATGATAGATCTACTCTCGAATTGCTCTGATAAGTGAGCATGTGCTTCTTCAGTCTTAGCGAACACCATAATCCCAGAAGTCTCCATATCTAATCTATGCACGACATAGATCTCGCCATAGCGACTTCTTAGAAGACCACTTAAGTTAGGCTTAGTCGGATCGAATCGATCAGGGATAGAAAGGACATGTGCTTTCTTATTGATGATGACGATTGTATCATCTTCGTGTATTACTTCATATGGTTTTCTCATAAGAAGTCTGTGTATTTTTTCTTGTTCATAACGAAGTATGATATAGGCAATATGGTAGATGATTTCGATGCACTTCTTGCCGCACCTACATTATTTCTATTTATAAAAAAGCTTATTGACTTTCTCTCTTGCGACATTGAAAACACTTTTGAACAGCCTGAGAAAATACCTTTTATTGCAGCGAACATATGAGATACTTTGCCCTTCAATAAGAATAACATGGCATAGCTCATATCAATTGCAATTCGAAACGGGATAGTACAAAGCAATTTCCCGAAAGGCATATTCTTTAAAATCATCCAATAGTTGTTGCGAAGATTAAGATATACCTTCCTCGGGCTATCATAAGATATTGTGCCACCTCCAAGATGATACACGGTTGACTTGGGCTCATACATAATCTTGTAGCCCGCACGTCGCCATCTCCAACAAAGATCAATCTCTTCCATGTGCGCAAAGAAGTTAGGATCCAGACCTTCTGCTGATTTGAAAAGGGAGGTTCTTGCCACCATAGCAGCACCACTTGCCCAATCTATTTCAGTGGCATCATCATACTGGCCCAGATCTTTTTCCACCGTATCCAGAATGCGACCTCTGCAATATGGATAGCCGATACTGTCCATCATGCCTCCTGCTGCACCAGCGTATTCAAACTGATCAGGAGCAGAGACCGATAATATCTTCGGTTGTACTGCTGCTACACTTTCATCATCATCAAGAATAGCGATGATTGGTTTAAGCCAATCTTTAGTTACAAGTACATCAGAATTAACAAGTGCGACGTATTTTGTTCCGATGGTATCGATAGCTTGATTATATCCAAGAGCGAAGCCAGCATTTTCATCAAATGAGATAACTGTAATGTTTTTATAATCCTTCAAGGCTACAACAGAATCGTCAGTTGAAGCATTATCAAATACCGTAACGGCATGATTATTATCAGGCTCATGTGAAGGTAGATAGTTTTTCAAATGATCAACACCATTATAATTTAGAATGGCAGAAGTGACCTTTGCTCTGGAATCGGATTGTAAAAAGTGATGCTCAACCATCTTCTTATCCATACCGATATTAAAACGTAATTCATCTATACTTTCAAATTTCTTATCTCCACGATATTGCTTTTCTGGATAGATGGTGATCTCTTTGTCATAAAGTGATTCTTTTACTTCGCCAAATAGATTCATTTCAATAATAACATCATCAAGATCTTGAAGTGTAGGACTCTTTCCTATGTATAACATACCAACATAATCAACCCCATCACAAGTGGCTCGAGCTGCATATGTACCATTTGCGGGAATTAACTTGAATTTTTCTTTGATGTAACAGTTAGCCGTAGGATATCCGAGCTTACCTGCGATCTGACTTCCTTTAGCCACGATGCCATTAAGGCTATAGTTCTTCCCCAAAAGTTTGTTGGCAGTACTTATTTGCCCGTCTTTCAGACAGTTTCTGATTTGTGTAGAGCTCACTTTTAAATCATCGACATCTTGCTCTGAGATCTCCTCTACAGTGAATGCTCCTTTTCCCTCATAGATCTTCAAGAGATCAATATTGCCTGCTCGATTCTGACCAAACTTATGATCATAGCCTATGATGAGATGCTGAACGTTAATCTTATCAACCAAGATATCATCGACATAACTATAAGGATTGATCTGAGAGAATGCTACCGTGAATGGCGCAATGATCAGATGGTCAAGCCCTGTCTCACTAAGTAGATTGATCTTCTCATCTAAGGTGTTAAGCAACCTCATCTCTTTGTCGTTCGGAAACACTACTTGGCGTGGATGTGGGTCAAATGTTAGGATGACACTTTCTCCGCCAGCGGCCTGTGCTTTCTCCACAAGGCGCTTGATGATAGTGCGATGTCCGTGATGTACGCCATCGAAGGCCCCGATAGTGAGGACTGCGTGTCTAAATGAAGGGAGTTGATCTAATCCTCGATGTACTTCCAAGTTGTGTCTAATCTTCAGGTACAAAAAAACGATTTATTACTGAGATTGTCTACCGTAGTTAGTGATCATATCATGGTGCAATGAAATCCCCCTGGATACAGGCTGTTAAGCGTCGGTTTCTGAAGAACATGGAAGTCATTCAACAACATATAATATATTTTGATAATATGTTTTTCAGTTACCTTAAATGTTAGCTAAGTACGGTTGTGGTTATCCTAACACATATTATAAATTTATTTAATATGATGGATCATATTGGTTATTCCTTCATGAATAACACATTATGAAATTATTTAATATGATGGATCATACTGGCTATGTCGTTGCGAGCAACATATTATTATTTTATTTAATATGATAAGGCATTTTGGCTTTGCCTTCACGATTTACACATTATAAAT
>CALHUZ010000311.1 GCA_938039305.1 uncultured Saprospiraceae bacterium | reverse complement strand
TAATTTAGCATGTTCTAGTACTGTTTTAGAAAGAGTGAGCTTTTCTTGCATTTGACGTAAGTCATCGCCCACTTCTGTTAATCGACTTACTTGCTTATTAAACTCACTAATCTGTGCTTGCTTATCTGCTATCTCCTTAGGGCTTATATCCAATCTTGGGTCAGGCGCAATCTTAAGCCAATGACTGGCGGTGTCTTGCCCCAAAATCACATGCACTTCATAATCACCTGAAGGGGCAAAGAAACCTGCTCTTGGTCGATCCTCCGTTTTAGGCTTATCTTGATTAGGATATCTGACGGCATCAACATTAGTTCTCCAATTGGTACGATTGACACCTTGCTTTGCTTTATGATAAAAGGTCCTGACTACTTTTTCATTCGAATCTTTAATTAGAATTTTGACCTCACCACCCTTTTCATCTTTCACCCAATAAGTCAGCAATGCTCCGAATGTTCTATTCTCTCCATTATACAATGCATCACCGATCTTACCTTCTCGATATCCGATGGATTCGCCGATGATCATGATGTGCTCATCTGGTGGTGAAAACAAATGCAGGTTCTTAGCCGAGACTGCATCAGCAGTTAGCTTAGCTACTTCTCTTAATGGCCTGATATCGTCCAAGATCCAAATCGATCTTCCAAAAGTACCGATGACTAGATCATCTTCTCTGGGATGAATCACAAGATCGGAGACTGGCATCGTCGGCATGCCCTCGGTCCATTTATTCCAATTGCGTCCAGCGTCAAAACTCACGTACAATCCAAACTCACTACCTATAAACATCAAGTTAGGCTCTACCCTATCTTGAGTAAAGCAATAGGCATATCCATCTATAGCATTTGCATCAGCTAATCTCTTCCAAGTATTGCCATAATCTGTCGTCATATAAACATATGGCTCCCAGTTGTTTCTTCTATGATCATCAAAGACTACAAAAGCTGTTGCCGCATCGTGAACAGATGCAGTCACTTGAGCGACCCAAGCATGAGCGGGCACACCAGGTATCTGCTTTACAACATTGGTCCAGTTAGCTCCACCGTCTTTAGTGACTTGGATATTGCCATCATCTGTACCAACCCAGATGACATCCTTATCCAATGCACTCGGATCTATACTTATAATGGAGCAATGGTTCTCCGCACCAGTGACGTCATATGTGATGCCGCCAGTTTCTAAAAACTGTGTCTTCTCAGGGTCATCAGTTGTAAGGTCTGGCGATATGATAGCCCAAGTTTTTCCATTGTCTGTTGACTTATGTAAATATTGACTGCCATAGTATATCGTCTTTTGATCTATAGGACTGATGCCTATACCAGCATTCCAATTAAAGCGGAGATGTTCGCCAGTCGGATGAGTCGGTTTGATCTTTTTCAATTGGCCTGAAGCAGTGTGATAGTTCACAAGATTACCCGCTTGACCCATGGCATATCCTTTAGTAGGATCAAGGGGATCTGGCACTACATCGAAGCCATCACCAACACTCAAGCGCTGCCAATACATATTGCGAATACCACCCTTGAACCAAGTACGACTTGGGCCTTTCCAAGATCCATTGTCTTGCAGGCCGCCCATGACGTTGTATGGAAATTCATTGTCCACACGAATGTGATAAAACTGAGCAAGCGGAAGATTATCTGCAAATCCCCAATTGTCTCCTCTATCGAAAGTTGTATTGAGACCGCCATCGTGGCCGATCATGATGTGTTTATTATCAGTTGGATGTGACCACCAAGCATGATGATCGGTATGGATCTTATTGCCAGGAGCAAACATGCCCCAAGTCTTGCCTCCATCTTCAGACACTGTCACTTCTGAAGCGATCGAGTAAATTCTATTTTCATTTTGTGTATCAACATAAATGTCTGCATAATAGAAAGGCCGTCCTCCGATATTCTTATCTCCTTTTTTAGAAACTTGTGTCCAGTTATCACCTCCATCTGTCGATCGAAATATAGCTGTTGCTTCACTTTCTATATAAGCATAAACTATAGAAGGATTAGAAGGTGCAAATGAAAAACCAGTCCGGCCCAATTCTCCTTTCGGCATACCTTCTTCATCAGTTAACTTTTTCCAATTAGCACCACCATCTTTAGTGGTATAGATAGCACTTCCTTCTCCGCCGGATTTGAATGTCCAAGGCTTGCGTCTGTGCTCCCACATACCTACGATGATCTTGTTAGGATTAGAAGGATCCATCACCATATCAGAAACACCGGTGTGATCATCGACATACAATATCTTGTCCCAAGTCTTTCCTCCGTCTATAGTTTTATAAACCCCTCGATGTTCGCTATCGCCCCAAGTAGCCCCACTCACTCCAGCCCAGACAATGTCGGGATTGTCAGGATGAATAATGACACGATGTATCTGTCTGGTTTCATCGAGGCCAAGATGCACCCAGGTCGCACCGCCATCGACAGACTTAAACATACCGCGGCCACTGTTCTGACTATTACGTGGATTACCTTCTCCTGATCCGACATAGATGATGGATGGATTAGGTTGGTAGATGGCGATGTCTCCTATAGAAGCTGCTTTTTGATCATCAAAGATCGGAGTCCATGTGTGACCATTGTTTTTTGATTCCCAGACTCCTCCAGCGGCAGCACCAATGTATATATGATCTGTATCATCCAACACGACGTCG
>CALHUZ010000310.1 GCA_938039305.1 uncultured Saprospiraceae bacterium | reverse complement strand
TAGCTATACAAGCTCTGTAACAAGTGATGACTTTACTGTGAATGAATCATTTGACGGAAGTATAGACAAGAATCTACTATCAGGTATTGATGACCTCGACCAAGGAGACAAAGGAGCAATCCTTCTTACTGTGAATACTTGTGGCTGCCCAGATGGCACTTCAATTGAAAACACAGCCACTGTTCTTGCAGAAACACCAAGTGGCCAAATCATTTCTGACATTAGTGTAGATGGAAGTGATCCTGATGGCCCGAGTACCGATAACAATCCAAGCGAATCGAGCACTACTGATATTGTAATTAATTCTTCACCTCAATTAGGAATTGCAAAAAGAATTGTATCACAACCATTGCTAAGGCCTGATGGATGTTTTGAACTTACATATGAACTCAAAGTCAAAAACTATGGCGATCTACCTATAGGCGGCATTGAAATCACTGACGACTTAACTGCTACATTCGCAGATGCAGACACTTTCTATCTCACAGGTGTGACAAGTGAAGAGTTTGATATTAATGTAGACTACGATGGTGGAAGGACAGATGCTAATCTTCTGAACGGGAAGGATACTTTACAAGTACAATTTGGAGATGGTGAAGAAGGAGCTGTGCTTATAAATATGATTGTATGTTCCGACGAAGCAAGTCGAACCTACAAGAATCAAGCGCAAGTATCTGGTTTGGCTTCTGATGGCCAAACTATATCTGACCTTTCAACAGATGGTAGCGATCCAGATCCTGACAATATCGGAGCTAACAATAGCAATGAGCCAACTCCTGTGACGCTACAAGTTAATCCTGACATCAATTTGGTGAAGAGAATTAGTGAAGGACCTTTTGACAATGGTGATGGCACGTTTGACTTCTCTTATGAAATCAGAATAGAAAACACTGGGGATATTCCTGTGTTTGTTGATTCACTATTAGATGATTTAGCTACAGTATTTGCAGGAGCGCAAAACTGGCAAATCACAAGATTAGAATCTGAGTACTTTTCAGTAAATACTAATTTTAATGGGGCTACAGAAACGAACCTACTTGGTGAAGGAGAATTGATGCTACCTGAAGATGCAGGAGCTATATTCTTAGGCATGAGAGTTGCACCAGGTTCTGATGCATTGACATTTAACAATACGGCTTTCCTCTTTAGTGAATCTATCATCAGTGGATCGATCGGTGTTCAAGGCTTAGTTGAAGTAGATGACGCACTCATATCTTTGACCTGTCAGAACAGGATATTCTGCGCGGCATATCCAGATACAATTGTTCAACAGAACGATGCTGGGTGGTGCTTTGCAACTGTCAACTTCCCTCATGCGGAACCAGACACTTGTGTTGGAACAGGCTCTGTTGATTTTGAATATTTCTTAAGCGGAGTAGGTACTCAGAAAGAACCATTGGAGACATGGCTACCAGGACAGCCTGGTGGTTTAGAATATTCTGTAGGTCTTACTGAAGTCTTGATCCGATATTCATTCTTGGGTTCAGGTGTGACGATGTATTCTGACACTTGTAGATTACATGTTGATGTTGTGGACAAAGAAGCACCATTCCTGATGTCTGGGCTTCCTGAAGATGTCACTCTTTCTTGTTGCGTGCCATTGGATACTTTCCATTTGCAACAGCACAATGTTGGAGACAATTGTCTCGACAGTTTGTATATCACTGAAGAGATTCTATCTACTCAAAGCGATGATCCATTCTCGTGCGAATATTATAATTACGCAGATACTATAAAATGGACAGTCACAGATAGTTCAAGGGTGCTTGATGATGGTACTTTACTTAATGTTTCTGTTTGGAAGCAAGTAGTCAATTGGATAGACACCACTGCCCCATCCATATTACTACCGCCTGATATTACAGTCACAGAATGTCTACCAGATACTACTTTCAATATTGTCGGATACGATATCGTAAATCTTGATACAGTTGCTACCCCTTTCTTAATCGATGGCGAATGGGTCAATTTAGATGTTGTTACAAAAGATACTATCCCCGTCATAGACACGATACTTAATGACAATAGCTATGGTCAAGCATTAGCATTTGACAAGTGCTCGCCTGACAGTGTCATGTCTGCCCTACTTACATTTAGAGACAGTGTACAGATCGTCTGTAAAGGAGACAAAGAAGCCATCATACATAGAATCTGGTCTATAGAGGACCCTTGTGGAAATGCAACCCAAGCTATACAAAGGATTATAATTTTAGATAAGAATCCACCAGAGATAGAATGTGTTCAAGAGCTTACAGTTACGCTTGACGCAAATGGCAGAAGGCAACTATCAAGAAACGAACTTTTGATTTCAGTTTCTAATTCCTGTTATGACAATACAGATAATGCAGAGATTAAAATTGAACCTCAGACATTTGATTGTGGTGATGTCGGAGTTCATCGTGTGCTTATCTCTGCAACTGATATTTGTGGCGGTGAGACATCCTATTGTGAAGTTTTAGTGACGGTCATCGATACAATTCCACCTGTATTGAATTGTCCAACAGGGCCTATTGTCATCAATATGATTCCTGAAGATTGTGTGATTGATATACCAGAGCTTAATAATATACTATCGAGCCGAGATTGTGACGTGACTATTACAACAGATCCACCATTATTCTCAAGTGGGCTGTCATTAGGCATCCAT
>CALHUZ010000309.1 GCA_938039305.1 uncultured Saprospiraceae bacterium | reverse complement strand
AGTTCGATGCCATCAGCCAGATTATGACTCGCATGCAGTCTGAGTCTTTGTATCGTCTTGGCGACAGGCACATCGACGAGTAGATCTGCGGCGCTATTCTCATCTTTCACTTCATAGCGATATTGCATATACAGATGCCGCTTGCGTCTTTCTTTGAAGTCTACACGCAGGAGATATTCTTGTCCCGTAGAAGGGCCATCTACTCTGAATCGCAACCAGTCATTTTTCCAATTATCGACGAATGCTCTCACACTCCACTTCTTGCTTGGACGAAACTCTACACCTACATAAAGCCCTTGCTCATTATTGACAGAGACACTTTCGCCAAATCCATTCGCATACAGATTCTGATACCTTGCACCATAGTCGCGATACACCATCGCTATATCAAACTTTGGATCCAGTGTCTTGATCAGTCCATGCATCTGTGCCCATCCATCAGTAGAAGATCGAGCCACCTCGCCATATAGATTCCAGCCACTGATCAGCGCATTATAATCTACACTCATATTAGTCAGCTGATCACCCTGCCAGCGATAGATCTGATATGGCGACGGCCGACTATCGAAAGCACGATCGAAGTCATGGTGGATGATATTGAATCCGAGGTTTACATTTTTGAGCAGATTATAATTGATAGAAGAACCCACCGTCAGTTCGTAGGTCGCATCTTGATCTTGGCGCTCACCCTCTGTGCGATGCAGACCACCCTGAGGTAGCGAGGTGAATGATGTCGCGAAGGTCACTGTATCCGCCGATCCGAGATTGGCATCGCGCGGTATATACGAAGCGAATACCAGAGCACTCAGCGGACTCTTATCATCACCCAGCTCCATGGCCATCCCTCTGAATGCCAGATTCTCAGACACACTGTTGTAAGCTCTTATGCCGCCGCGACCTTTCTTGATCGATGTCGTCAGCGAACTCTTTCCCACACCAAATGCACTATGAGCCACCAGTCCTTGCCCCATGCTGACAGAGTAATCTCCCAGGTTGAATTGCTTGATCAGCGGCGTCACATTCTTCTTCTGATAGTGGACCGAGACATAGTCGATACCCGTCTCAGCATACTCATTATAGATACGCTCACCTGGATCTTTTTCTAATATCGCACCATAGCGCTCATCTGGACCAGCATGGTTGTATCTTATATAGTAGTGATTTTTGTCACCGATATAGTTAGCCGGTTTTCCAGTTTCAGACTTGAAGCCTTTGGCGGTTTCTATGTTGTACTTCCACTTAAAGTAAATGTTGTTCTTGGCACTCTTGAGCTCTGATAAGTTGAGCGGGTTTTCCACTTCCGTAAATGCAACCACCTCTACAAATAATCTAAGTGAACCCATCTTATCATAGGTCAGTCCCGGTACAGATTGAAGTTCGTAGATTGAAATAAAGTCGCCATAGCTCGTCCTATAGGCGATGATATTCTGCACATCCGCATCTGAGAGAAATATCAGTTGAGATAGATCCGCCTGCGTCGCCTTATTGATATTGATCTTATTAGCATAGAGCGCCAGTAGATCCTCATACAGCGTGTTAAAATCAAATTCTGCACCTCCATCATTGAATTCTGTGAAGTCTTCTATGATCGTCTGAAGCGTCTGTTGGATGTCCGATTGCCTGTCACTTTGGGTATCGTCGACTTGGCCATTTGCCGAAAGGCCCAAAAACACAAAAAAAGCGACCGCAAAGCCATTTTTTTTACTGATTTTATGAAAAAACAGGGCCAAAATATCCAAATACGTCATTTTTTTGGGCAAATAGCGTTTTTTTATGTGTCTCGATCAGATTTTAGCCATAACAAAATATTAAAGCGTAATCCTCTGATTAATAATCATTTACGTAAGTATAGCACTTTTTGATAATAACAAAACAAGTACTTCGATGAATCCTCCATTGGCTTGCTCATGCTACATTCGTTCATTGAATAAATCATAAAGTAAAGAAATACTATGGCAAAGTTTAAATTAGAATATATCTGGTTGGATGGATACACGCCAACTCAGAATATGAGAAGCAAGACGAAAGTCGTTAATGACTTCGATGGCAAATTGTCCTCATGTCCTGTATGGTCATTTGACGGAAGTTCAACTAAGCAAGCAGAAGGAGGCTCATCTGATTGTCTACTGAAGCCAGTAGCGATATTTCCAGATCCAGCACGTGAGAATGGCTACTTAGTGATGACTGAAGTGCTTAATGCTGACGGTACACCACACGTATCTAACTCAAGAGCATTGATCCAAGATGATGACAATGATTTTTGGTTTGGATTTGAGCAAGAATATTTCTTGATGGATACAGCGACGCAGCTACCACTTGGATTCCCGATTGGCGGATATCCTGGACCACAAGGTATGTACTACTGCTCAGTAGGAGGAAAGAACACTTGGGGAAGAGACTTCGTAGAGACACATGCAGATCTATGTATCGATGCAGGATTAAACTTTGAAGGTATCAACCAAGAGGTTGCCGCTGGACAGTGGGAATTCCAATTATTTGCAAAAGGAGCAAAGAAAGCAGGTGACGAATTATGGGTTGCGAGATACCTATTAGACAGACTTACTGAAGATTATAATTTCTACATCGAGTACCACCCAAAGCCAGTGAAAGGAGATTGGAATGGTTCAGGTATGCACGCTAACTTCTCTAACACAGACCTAAGAACTTGTGGAAGCGAAGATAAGTACAGTGAGATCTGTAGTAAGTTCAAGCCTAAGCAGAGGATCAAAGATGCGATCGCAGCATACGGCGCATACAATGATCAGAGACTTACAGGACTTCATGAGACACAGTCTATCAAGAAGTTCTCATACGGAGTATCTGACAGAGGAGCATCTATCCGTATCCCGATTGCTACAGTAGAAGGTGGCTGGAAAGGATGGTTAGAAGACAGACGTCCAGCATCTAACGCAGATCCATACAAAGTAGCTAACAATATCATCAATACAGTTAAGGACCTGTAGCAGAAGATTAGAATAAAAGTGCTTTTTCTAAATTAGAAAATCACTTTTAGAAAGATAGTCATGAATATTAAGAAGGAAGGCGAACCCATGAGGGTTCGCCTTTTTACTTTTTACTTTCCCCTTTTGGGCGATCGAAGTAAAGTCTTGGCTAAGCCAAGACCATATGTCTGGGAGACATATGAAGTAGCAAGCCGTGAATACGGATGGGCGGCCTAACGATGGACTTTGTTATAACATCAGCCCATTGCCACCTCTTACCCGAAAATCTCATTTGACAATGCGGCTTCAGCCCATTGCCGAGATCAAATCCGCAAGAGCAAGTCGGACAGCTAAACTTGTTTGGCTGCTTCAGATTTGCAAGCCCATCAACCATCAACCATCAACCAGAAACAAAAAGAACTCACCCCTAACCCCTCTCTTGTTAAAGAGGGGAACTGTTTATATTTTAATTTAAATTATCACTGAATAGCAAAATAACCGTCCTTCCAACTTGAGCGACTATCGAAGTGCAGTCTTGGCTAAGCCAAGACCAGATGTCTGGATGGGTAAAAGATGATTTCAGGCAAGCTTATTTGGCTGCTTCAGATTTGCAAGCCCATCAACCATCAACCATTAACCAGAAACGAAAAAGAACTCACCCCTAACCCCTCTCTTACAAAAGAGGGGAATTAGAACAGACTTCATTTTTAAAATGCAAAACACTTTTGGAACGCTAAATAACCGTCCTTCCATCTTGAGGGAAGGAATGAGGATGGGTTAAGGACGCTATGCGGGCCTTTGTAACTCTCAGATTTGTAGATTGGACCCTGAGCGTAGCCGAAGGGCCAGATTTGCAAGCCCATCAACCTTGACCATCAACCGATAACCATCGCTCCCAGATTTGCAAGCCCATCAACCATTGACCATCAACCGACAACTAAAAGATCCAGATTTGCAAGCCCATCACCCCTAACCCCTCTCTTGTTAAAGAGGGGAATTAGAACAGACTTCATTTTAAAAATGCAAAACATTATAGGAACGCTAAATAACCGTCCTTCCATCTTGAGGGACGATCGAAGTAAAGTCTTGGCTGCGCCAAGACCAGATGTCTGGGAGACATCTGACAGAGTGAGCCGTGAAACGGATGGGCGGCCTGTCTGAACTCTGGACTTTGTTAGAAGAGTCAGGAGGGCAGAGCCGAGAAGCGAGAATTGAGAACCGAGCCCTATCTGTTTTGCTTTCCCCTTTTGGAAGGGGCCAGGGGATGGACGCTCCCAGATTTGCAAGCTCATCAACCATTGACCATCAACCGACAACTAAAAGATCCAGATTTACAAGCCCTCTCAACTCGCCTCAATGCAAGTGATTGGACCCTGAGCGTAGCCGAAGGGTCAATTATTCCCTACCTTAACCCCGAATTCCAAATCAATAAAATGCACTCAACACTCCGTGTCCTCCTCATAGCATTATGCTCCCTAAGCACACTAATCATAATGTCCCATACTGCAGTAGATAACGCAG
>CALHUZ010000308.1 GCA_938039305.1 uncultured Saprospiraceae bacterium | reverse complement strand
TTTCTTGAATCGCTCTATGATTTCATCCTTATTGTCTTTCTTGAGTAGGTCGAGTGCATTGGACAATTGACCGACAGCATCTCCTTCAGATGCGATCAATACAGCATTATCTAAGCTGCCTCCTTTGATAAGGTCTTTCTTACACAACTCCTCTAACTCTGATGTCAATACAAATGTCCTTGCATCACATATCTCACTGAATGAATCGCCTTCTGTGTAGTGTGCGTGCTGCCCACCTACATCACCTGAGTCGTAAGACAGAATCACATCGATGCTCAACTCCTCATGAGGGATGATCGTATAGGATGCACCTGAGACTGGATCCGTGAAGTTGATCACTTCGTCTATGACCCAATTCTTATCATGAGCAGCTTCTTGCTCCTTGCGATGTGCCATGAGCTTCTCAAAGAAAGGCTTGGCACTACCATCGAGGATAGGTATCTCAACTCCGTCTACTTGTATCTCAGCATTGCTAATAGATGCTCCCCATAAAGCTGCCATAATGTGCTCTATCGTTCTGACTCCTGCTGCGCCTCGTGCTATATCTGTACTTCTATCTGTAGAACAGATGTTCTTAACATCTGGCATGATGACATGCTCGAGGTCTCCATCTACCCTCTTGAACTTGATTCCAAAACCAAGTTCTGCTGGTGCTACTGTCACCTTAGTCGTGAGTCCACTATGAAGACCTATGCCTTCCCAAGTGATCGGTTCATCCACCGTATATTGACTAATCGTAATAGGGTCTGTCATTTAGATTGGAGTTATGCTGTTGCAAATATAGGAGAAGTTATGCTTTACAATGAGGGTTTTACCTCGGCTTATTAACGAACTTCACAGCTTTATTAGCGCTTTTCCAGATTTCTTATTCTCTCCAAAAGCTCAGGAAGCCTTTTGAATATCGCAAAGGATCTGAGGTATCTGAAGTACGGTATGCTTGGATAACCATACCACTTCTTTCCAGGTTCTTTGATATCACCGGCCACTCCTGACTGAGCTTGAATACTTGAGTTAGGCGCTATGCTGATATGGCCGACGACGCCTACTTGGCCGCCGAGTCTACTGCCAGCTCCGATTTTTGATGAACCTGAGATGCCGCTTTGTGCTGCAATGGCTACATGTGCTCCGATATCCGCACCATGTGCTATATGGATTAAATTGTCCAGCTTTGCACCAGTCCTGATGATCGTATCTGTTAATGCTCCTCTATCTATGCAGACGTTGCTGCCTATCTCTACTTTGTCTTCTATGATGACCTTTCCGAAGTGAGGCACCTTGGTATATCCATCTGCTGATGAACGATGACCAAATCCATCTGCACCGATCACAGCGTTAGGATAGATGATACAGTCTGCACCTATCTCAACACCATTCATGATTCTCACACCTGGATATACTCTGGTTCTGGCTCCTATGATTACATCATCTCCGATATATACTTGATCTTCGATGATCACTCCTGATCCAATCTTACAAGAAGCTCCTATGATGACATAATCGCCGATGGATACTTCATCTTTGGCAACAAAAGTACCCGCTCCGAGGATAGCCGTCGACTTAAGGATGTGCGACTGCTTAGACATCTGTTGTTCATTGAACATACTCAATGCCACTTTCGTAAATGCATCCTGCACGTTATCCACCTTAATGAAGGTGACTTTAGAACCTTGGATAGGCTCATATGCATGCGGTACCAGTATCGCTCTGGCATGATCCCCGTATATGAAAGGCTCATATTTGGCGTGACCGAAATAAGTGATACTATTAGGCCGATCTGATTCTATAGAGGCCACAGAGGAGACACTCAAGTAAGGATCCCCTATCAGTGTCCCTGAAACCAATTCACAGATATCAGAAGACGAGTGACTATGTGCTAAAGAATCAATCATAACACGAATCTAACGCTTCATACATAGACCTTGATATCCGACTTTATAATCTTGTGGATATTCTTCGTTTACTTTCAGAAGAAAGATCGACTTTTGTAGGGATTTATAGGATATGATAAGAATAGGTACAAGAGGAAGTAAGCTGGCGCTTTGGCAAGCAAATGACCTTCAAGCGAAGCTGTCAAAGGCGAATGTCGAAAGTGAACTGGTCATCATCAAAACGAAAGGAGATAACATACAGCATCTCAGCTTTGATAAGATCGAAGGCAAGGGCTTCTTTACTAAGGAAATAGAAGATGCCCTTCTGGCAAACGATATAGATATCGCTGTGCACTCGCTGAAGGATCTACCGACTGAAGCTCCTGAAGGATTGTCGATATCTGGGCTTTCTTCAAGAGCGAATCCTGCTGATCTACTCATCATTCATCCTGACCATGTGGATAAAAAGCGGCTACTGAATCTTAAAAGCGGTGCTTCTGTCGGGACATCATCGATAAGAAGAAAAGTACAGATCGTGAAGTTTGACAATGAAGTCGAAATCGTAGACATCAGAGGCAACGTACCTACGCGGATCAACAAAGTGAGAGAAGGAGTCGTCAATGCTATTGTCTTAGCAGCAGCTGGTGTAGAACGACTGAAAATAGATATCAGTGATCTTGAAGTGGTGAGATTTAATCCATTAGAATTTATACCTGCGCCTGCTCAAGGAGTGATCGGCTATCAGTGTAGGACTACAGATAAAGTGACGAGGACTATAGTCGCGGGCATCCATCATAAAGATGTCGCTGCTTGTACTAATGTAGAGCGGAAGATTCTGAATCTCTTAGATGGCGGCTGCCAACTGCCACTGGGCGCTTACTGCACACAAGATAAGCAAGGGCACTTTCACTGTACTGCAGCATTAGGATCTACGCCAGGTGCGGCGCTTCATACAGTGAGCTATTCTTCAAGTACATCTTCTGGAATGGCAGAGCATATCTTCTCTCAATTAAAGACATCTACTCCAGCATAACCTTATAACTTTGTTCTTATGTATTTGATATTTGACTCTTCAGCAAATGGTCGTCCACGAAGCTATAAAGCGCCAGTAGATGATTCTTCTAACTGGCCGCGCATGATGCATCTCAGTTGGATCATACTTGATGAAAACTTGAAGCCGACGGAAGATTATAATTGTGTCATCAAGCCAGAAGGATATAATCCAAGTGCGCCTGCACTTAAGTCCCATCACTTGGAATTAGAAAAGATGGAAGCTTCTGAGAACACCTTAAAGGATGTTCTTGTGAAGTTCAAAGAATCTATGAACAAGTGTTCTTATGTATTCGCTCATAACTTGGCTTATAACAATGGCGTGGTCGGTAGCGAATACTATAGACAGCAGATATCGAGTCCATTGATCGCAGCGGACTCCTACTGCTTGATGCATGAGGGTACTTACTTCTGCAAACTCAAAGGAAAGCGAGGATACAAATGGCCTTCGCTTCAAGAGTTACATACCGCTTGCTTTGAGCAGGGATTCACTCCGTCTAATCATGCAAGAGCGGATGTCATCGCAGCTTCAAGGTCATTTATATTCTTGAAGAAAGCGGGTGAACTTGACGACATATTTGCGGAAGACTAAACGAAGCTGATAAATCGTAAATACAGACTTTCTAATTCTACTTTAAAAACATGCTTTAATTGATGTCGACTTCCATCTTAGTGACTCGCTCCTTAGAAGACTCATCTTCTATCATGAAGCTGACATCTACAATGGCCATCAATATAGAAGGGTTGTCTCTAATAGAATTTGAGGCAGTGGAATTTGAAATACCGGATACGGAGTGGCTGTACTTCTATAGCAAGACGGCTGTCAAGCACTTCCTGGCTAAGTGTGCGTTGTCACATTATAAGGTGGCATCATTTGGCCAAGAGACCGGTAAATATATCAGTCGATACGCACCTGTGGCCTTTCAGAGCAACGCGGATACGGCTACTGCAATTGATCAGATCAATCGAGATGACTTAGCTTCTAAGATGACATTCATCTGTGGGGAGCAATCACTTAGGTCTGTTCAGAAGGCACTTGCAGTAAAAACTCAAGAGCTCATCGTCTATAACCAAAAGATCAAAGAAGACTTGGCACTATCTAACTATGATATCGCTGTGATGACAAGTCCGCTTAATGTAAAGTCATTCTTTCAGAATGGAGGTAATGCTGAGCGATACGTAGCCATAGGAAAGACTACTGCTACAGCTCTTATGGGTTATGATATCAATCCCATAGTTGCGAAGGAGCCATCAGAGGAATATTTGGCGAAAGCCGTGAGCAAAATAGTTGGCAAAAGCCAAGGAGAAATATATCGCAAAAGCTAAGGAGGAATATTTGGCGAAAGCTACAGAGAAATATTTGGCGAAAGCCAAAGGGGGGCAACAACATTAGTAAACAGAACAAGAGTAATCAGATCAAGAGTAATTAGAATATCTTGTGAACTATAGATCATATCAATAGATGCTACAATCGCTTAGAATAAAGAATTATGC
>CALHUZ010000307.1 GCA_938039305.1 uncultured Saprospiraceae bacterium | reverse complement strand
GCTGCCATCGGTGGTATCCCAGACAGTATGAATTCTCCAAGTTTTCTATTGTCAGAGACAAGATCTCTTTCTCCCTGATAGACAGCCACTTTCAGATTAGTTTGTCCATCCACAGAAGTGGTGTATTGTCGCCCTGCTCGTGTTGGCACTTTACTATTACGCGGTATGATCGTATCCATCAAGCCACCGATGGTCTCGATACCAAGAGACAGCGGCGTGATGTCGAGGAGTAACATGTCCTTTCTATTTCCCGCAAGGATATCTGCTTGTATCGCAGCTCCTAAAGCAACCGCTTGATCAGGATCTATATTATCATTCACAGCTTTTTGAAATAAGTCCGCGACCATTCTTTTGACTAGAGGCGTGCGAGTAGATCCGCCCACCATGATCACTGGACCAAATGAACTGATCTCTTTTCCACTATCCTTTACACAAGCCTTACAAAGCTCAATTGTCTTTTCAATTAGAGGCCTTATCAAATCTTCAAAACCAGACTTCGTTATACTCAAATCATAAGCTTCAACTTTTGATTCAAATTTGTCTTCAGAACTTAACTGCTTCTTTGCTGCTTCCGCTGTAAGTCGAAGTCGCTGAGTAAATGTCTTATCTGAAAGATCTGTCTCTGATATTTTAAAAGTTTCAATCCAATGGGAGATAAGTGTTTCATCAAAATCATCTCCACCTAAGAAGGTATCACCATTAGTCGCCAGCACTTCAAATACCCCATCTTCTATCATCAATATAGAAATGTCAAATGTCCCTCCTCCGAGATCGTAGACGACTACAAGTTCGCTATCAGATTTTGAAGTTCCGATGTCGTAAGCAAGGCTAGCCGCCGTCGGTTCATTGACGATTCTAAGTACATCTAGTCCTGCCAACTTTCCTGCATCTCGACTCGCTTGCCTCTGCGAGTCATTGAAGTAAGCCGGCACGGTGATGACTGCCTTAGTGATGCTTTGACCCAGATGCTTTTCCGCTACTTGCTTTAACTCCTTGAGTATTTCCGCCGATAGTTCTACTGGCGAATGAAAGCGCTCTCCTACCTGAACCTTCACAAGACCACCGTCTTCATTGTCGATGATCTTATAGCTCAATCGAGAACCAACGTCATTCAGATCTTCGTATGACTTACCGAGTAGTCTCTTGACACTATAGATCGTTCTCTCCGGTTGTGCGATGAGTTGCGCTCTTGCTTCATCCCCGATGATGATTTGATCTTCGGCGAAGTGAATAATAGATGGAACCAGAGCCGTAGACCCTCCATCCTTACTGATTGTCACAGGGTCGCCATCTTTAATATAAGCCACCAGACTATTAGTTGTTCCGAGGTCTATTCCTATGATTACTTCTGCTTCTTCTTCTCGAGCTACAGAACCGTCTTTAAGATTTATAGAAATTTTAGCCATGTATCGTGATTTTGATCAGTCAGGCTGCAGTCGATACTTTCTTTTTGTAAGTTAGCCCCGACGCGTTGATATGATCAAACAATTATTAAGTAATAAAGTTAATCTCCTCTTCTTCTTTCTCGGAGGGATATTCGTGACCAATGCGCTTGTCGCAGAGTTCATAGGTGTAAAGATATTCTCTTTCGAAGAAAGCCTTGGATTTGACTCGATGAATTGGAGCATCTTCGGAGTTGACGGTCTTGGCTTCAACCTAACAGCAGGCGTTTTGCTCTGGCCAGTCGTATTCGTCTTAACGGATATCATTAATGAATACTTCGGCGCACGTGGCGTCAAGGTGCTATCTTACTTCACAGTCGCACTGGTTATTTATGCATTTGTGATGATCTACTTTGCTATCTCGCTTTCGCCAAATGAGTGGTGGCAGGTAGAAAGTGGAAAGCTCAGTGCCGATCCTTCTTCACATATCGCTGATATGGATCTTGCATTTCGGAAAATATTTGGCCAAGGGCTCTGGATCATTGGAGGAAGTCTTGTGGCATTTCTCGTAGGACAAGTCGTCGATGTCTTTGCTTTTCACAAGATCAAAAAGATCACAGGAGAAAACAAGATATGGATGAGAGCTACTGGTTCGACTTTGGTCTCTCAGTTCATAGATAGCTTCGTAGTTCTTTTCATTGCTTTCTATATTGGCGCAGATTGGGATATTGTCAGAGTGCTTGCGATCGGAAGTGTTAACTACATCTACAAGTTCATCGTCGCCATTCTCCTGACACCAGTTATATATCTTGCTCATCACTATATAGATAAGTACCTTGGACACGAGACTGCAGAAAAGTTAAAAACAGAAGCAGCGCTTTAAGAGCGATTACTTCGATCAGATTATTTATTCCACTTTCGTAAATACCATAAACACAAGATGAACTCAGCCCAAAGTACAAATACGATCATGATGGTCAGGCCAGCAAGTTTTGGCTTTAATATCGAAACTGCAGACAATAATGTATTTCAGAATGCGGATATCGGACTGAGTAAGCAGGAAGTGATTGATGCAGCCATCCGAGAGTTTGATGATATGGTCGACCAGTTGAAAGCTAATGGTGTCAATGTAATCGTCATCGAAGATTCTATGGAGCCAGCAAAGACAGATGCTATATTTCCTAATAACTGGATCAGTACTCATCAAGACGGCAGTATCTATACCTATCCGATGTTCAGTGCTAATCGAAGGTTAGAAAGAAGATCTTCTATCATCGAAGCCTTGAGCAACAGGTATGACACTCATCTTGATGAAGAACTCTTAGACTTCGAATCTCGAGAAAAATACCTCGAAGGTACCGGCAGTATGATCCTAGATCGAGAGCATAAGATCATTTATGCATGCTATAGTGTTCGGACAGATAAAGCTGCTCTAAAAGCTTTTGGCGATAAGATTGGCTATGAAGTATTGGGTTTCGATGCTGTCGATGAGAAAGGCATCCCATACTATCATACCAATGTAATCATGACAATTGCGAGCGATATAGTCATCCTCTGTACTGAGAGTATAGTAGATATAAACGAGAGATCACGGGTTATCCAAAGGATAAAAAAGACTGGAAAGAAGCTTGTAGACATTTCACGAGATCAAGTCTCGCAATTCGCTGGGAATATGCTCGAAGTCCAAGGAGAGGGCGAGAAAAAACTTTTGATAATGTCTGAATCCGCTTTTAGCTCTTTAACAAATGATCAATTACATATTATAAATATTCATAATAAGATCGTATATTTAGGGTTGGAGACAATCGAAAAGATTGGTGGAGGCAGTGCCCGCTGTATGATGGCAGAAATCTTCCTTCCTGAGAAGAACCAAGGGTAAACACGTAGTAACTTTTCCCGATTTTTGGGTCTTAAGTAATATCTACCCGACACAAAGTGTTAAAGTTTGACAATTATTTGATTTTTTACGCTTGATATATCAACATATTGTTGGTTTCAAACGTACTTTACTTAGAGTTTATATTTTTATCCTATACCCATGAATATTATCATAAAATTTTTCCGAGCTGTCGCAAGCCGGTTTTCGCTCTCCGCACGGAGAAGAAGACTGTTATTTGGCGACGAGGAGTACGAGAAGTGGTTGGGCATCTAATTTGATGTTTGACGACTAAGCTTTCACTGCAATGAAACCTCAACGTACGTCTCATGAATCTACCGTATAGCACGTAGCTTGCACTTGAAAAAGGCAAGCTATTGTTGTTTTTAGGCCTTATGAAAAAATGACAGGTGCAGCGCACCGACATATTATTTCGACCGACATGTTGATAGGCACTAAGATAGAATGGCACTCTGTACCTCACCTTTACACTAATGGTGAATCTATATAGATTCAAGGTACGCTACACCTATTGTCAACTCTGACAGTGGTTATCTTTAAAAAGGTTAAACCATGCTTAAGCTTGGTTTTTAGGCACCTACTTTCATTCTTAGCTTTTTAAACCATGCTTCAGCTTGGTTTAAGTCACAGACTTTGCTGGCTTTAGCCTTTAATACTTTGATCCAGAGGTCTTAAAGGCTAAAGCCAGATAACACACTTTCCCTCCTAATATCGCCAACCTGAAGGATGGTGCAAAAAGTATTTCACTTATAAGCCAATCATTCGCGTGAATATTAAACCATGCTTCAGCTTGGTTTTTGTTTAGCCACGAACTCTGTTGGCTTTAGACTTTAATGCATACTTTAAAATCATCAATCTAAAAGACGGTTCACCCTCTTTTCATACCATTTCACGTAAGTACCATCACACTATATCTCTATAGTGCTATCTTCATCTCTACTAAACGATCAAGTTATGTCACAGAACAATGACCAGACGGCATCATTCATGGTGCGGTTCTCACAGAAAATATACGAAGACAGCAAAGGTGCACCTCAAGTG
>CALHUZ010000306.1 GCA_938039305.1 uncultured Saprospiraceae bacterium | reverse complement strand
ACCATAAAATCTGTAGAGCATGTTACTGATGCTCACTTTTTGACTATAGCAAATGGGACAGAGGTATTTGCTCAGATCACTCCAATATATGGCCAAACACCTAATTTAGAAATGGATTCTCTTAGAATTAAAATGAAGCATGAAAACAAATGGACGATGCTAATAGGTACAAATGGTGAAAGAAACGTTTTATCACAAAGTCTTAATTCAGAGATTCAGAAAGAAAGTACACAAAGTAAAAGAGGAGCGACTTGGTATGCAAAAGTACCCGATGGTTTAAGTTTAATTGATTCTAAACCGCTTTGGGATTAGACCATTTCATGCTCAATGGCATTTTTAACATCACATGATTATCCTGAAAAATCAACCAGTCCATTACAGAGCCTTTTATCACGCAACCTCTCCGTTCAATTCGCGCATAATTTCAGCAAATAATTTGTAGGACTTAATACGGTCCTGTGCATCATAAATATTAGTAACAGCTATTAGCTCATTTACTCGAGTAGTCTCTAAAAAAGACCTCACCTCCTTTTTTACAGTTTCCTTACTTCCTATGAATGAATATTTAAGCATTTGCTGGACAGCGGGCTGTTGACACACCTCTCGTAGCTGATCCGTCATTTCTATAGGAGGTTGCATCTTATCTCTTTTCCCGGTGATCAAACCAATGATGGCGAGGTACAAAGAAGTGGAGATACATTCAGCTTCCTCATCTGTATCAGCCACAATAATATTGACTCCAGCTAATGTAAATGGTTGATCTAAAACGCTTGAAGGTTGAAATTCTAAATGATAGATCTCCAAAGCCTTAAGTAAGTGCGCTGTCGCAAAATGACTCGCAAATGCATAGGGCAATCCTTTCTTCGCAGCTAAGTGTGCACTGTCAGTACTTGAACCTAAAATATAGAGTGGCACATCAACACCTTCTGCCACATTAGCACGAACCTTTTCTATGGCGTTATCACAAGAAAAAAAGTCTTGAATCTTCTGCACTTCATTTGGAAACGACATAGCTGCCTGATAAAAATCAGGACGTATAGCAAATGCCGTTGCTCGATCTGTCCCAGGTGCTCTCCCTAAGCCCAAATCAATTCTGCTTGGATACAGTGTTCCTAAAGTTCCAAACTGCTCTGCTATGATCAATGGAGAGTGATTGGGTAGCATTATGCCACCTGATCCTACACGGATCCGCTTCGTCCCTTCTGCCACCTTCCCTATCAAAATAGAAGTAGCACTACTCCCTATTGAATCTGAATTATGATGCTCCGCCAACCAATAACGTGTATAACCTTCCCCTTCTGCTTCTTGAGCAAGAGTAACCGTGTCATCGAATGTATCCCGTAAAGACTTGCCCTTTGAGATAATGGCAAGATCTAAAATGGAGTAAGCTGTCTTTTTGTTCAGCATAAACTAATTATTGCATCTCATTTATACTCTCTTCAAGTCAATTACCGAATTGTCTTCTCAAAGATTGAATTATAGTTATTCTGAATCTGCTTAATCAGGGAAGCCTTATCTGCTTTTAGCCCTTTTAAAGGAAGTAGTTCAAGATTATACTCTGGCATATACTTATCGCCCCAATAAGCTACTTCAACAATCAGTGGTGCTAAATCAACCCCTTTCTTAGTAAGCAGGTAAATATTCTCCTTTTGATTTTCAGGAAGCTTTCTTTTCGTGATCAACCGAAACGTTTCAAGCTTCTTTAACCTGGATGCCAGAATACCTGTTGCTATTCCTTCCTGAGATTGAGAAAATTCTTTAAATGTTTGTTTTCCAAAAAGTAACATATCACGCACTATAACCAATGACCACTTGTCACCCAACAAATCTAAGGTAGATGAGATCGGACAAGAAGAGCGAAATGATTTCTTCATTATTTTGCTTCTACTTTGAAAGTAATCGCTATTATTGCTTCTTATATAGAAGTAATATTACAAAGAAAAAGTCAACTATGCTCGCAGGACATTACGCTACCGCCTTATTGGCTCATCAAAAATTTCCAAAAGGGACTTTACTTTACTTCTTGATCGCATCACAGCTCCAAGACTTATTATGGTTTACGTTTCATTACTTAGGCTTGGAGCAAACTGGCCCAACTGATGTCTTTGACACAACCCTGAACAACTTAGCAGTTGACATGCTTTATAGCCATGATTTACTACCTCAGATAATCTGGGTGTTTATCATTTTTCTCATAGGTAAGTTTCTATTTAAGAATACCAAAATTGGTCTAACTGGCGCGGCTTTAGTAATTGGGCATTTTGTACTCGACTTATTCTCAGGTCATCCACATCATATCTTTGGAGCAGAATCACAATCTATAGGATTAGGGAATTACGCAACTGATGCTTTTATGGCTGTAGCAATTGAAGCCGTATTCTGTGTCATTACACTTTGGTACTTCTTTAGTCAAGAATCAAAAAAAGGCATTCAACGAACTACTAAAAACAAGGCTTCAGTTGTAGGATTATTTGTATTCGGCATTGTCTTTTTATTGACTATTGCAACAACATCATTTCGAGAATGGCTAAAAATCCCAGAGTTTGATACATCTTTCAATTCTAACGTCCCTACCCTGATTCTAACTTACATCGGCATGATTTCTTATCTGAACTACTTCGTGCCAAAATACACATAGATAATTCCCTGGTTATAAGTCTAAAATCGACCTACTTAATACAGTCGCAAGAAGTTATGGTAGATCTCTCATCAATACAGGTTGGACGATTTTTTAAAAATAGTATTTCAGAATCACAAGAGCACTTGAATATAAAATCATAGTTGGCTCCGCCAACATTAACGCATATAATCTCACTCCTCCGCTTCTTGAGCAAGTGACACTGTATCATCGAATGTATCCCTCAAAGAATTGCTCTTTGAAATAATGGCAAGATCTAAATGAAGTAAGCTGTCTTTTTGTTAAGCATAAATTCTGCTGAGCTATTGACAATATAGTTGCTAATTCCATCTTTCATCAGCTAAAACACCTACCTTTCATTAATCGCGCTACTTTCACATGATAGCTAAAAACCATATCACATAAAGTGTCCAATCTTAAAAAATAAAGAAACTATATGAACATCCAATTATCTCTAGCGATCACATTAACGTCTCTTTCATTACTCGTAGGGTGCTCTAACAAAACTATAAATCTCAGTAAAGAGGACGTTCACCTTGTCAATAGACAGATTTTCCAATCCCCTACCCAATCATCAAAAGTTCTGATGCTCAACAACCAAATGGGAGATGGACTTGCGATTCTTAAAAAAACAAGATTTGATGAAGGTATTATAGAAATAGAACTAAAAGGAGAAAACCTGCCTGGCAGAAGTTTTATCGGTTTAGCCTTTAACATCCAAAATGACTCAACATATGAAGCCATATACTTTCGACCTTTTAATTTTCAAGCTGACGAACAAATCAAAAGAGAACACTCCGTTCAGTATATCAGCCATCCTAAAAACACATGGAGATATTTAAGAACAAACTTCGAAGGCCAATATGAAGCCGAGTATACAAGGAAGCCATCACCAGACGAGTGGTTTAGCATCAGCATAAGTATTGATAGCGAAAATGTAACAGTCTACGACGAGGAATCTAACACTGAGCTATTAAGAGTTGTAAGATTAGAAAAACAAATGTCAGATAGAATTGGCCTTTGGACTGGAAACAATTCAAAAGGAGAGTTTAGAAAATTAATGGTGCATCAATAGCAACACTATCTGCATGACCAATGACTACTAAGTCTCAATATAAAGTATGCCAAAACAGAACTTCTATCTATTACTTCTTTTACTCGTCGCTTCTCAAAGTATCACAAGTCAACACAAAACTATAAAGGAAGCAAATACAATCGTAGAAACTATTCCATTTATACTCACCGACCACAACAACATGTCTGTCGCTGCCGTCATTAACGAGGTAGATACTGTTTCTTTGATGTTTCATCTTGCAGCAAACTCTATTGCGCTGATTGAGCAATCCACAGCAAAAATGAATAGTATTAAATGGACTGACGAACACGATGTCAAGAGCTGGGGAGGAGCATCAAAAGCGAGATATAGTGAAAGTAACCTTCTTGAGATTGGAACCTTGCAGTGGGAAGGACTTGCTATATGGGAGGACATCAATTCAGGCCCAACAACAGACGGAAAGTTTGGGCCAAACTTGTTTGAAGATCAGATTATAGAAATTGACTTTGATAGAAGTCTTATCACGACACACACTACTCTACCATATAAAGCCAACAACTACGAAAAAAACAAAATCGAGTATGATGGCAACTCGATGTTTATCGCAGGCGAGAGCATCATTGATGGAATCAGATACAGTAACAAATTTCTAATCCATTCGGGATATGGAGGAACAATTCTTTACGATGACAAATTTGCCAAAGACAGCCAAATAGGTCAGAAATTAGAAATCATAGATGAGAGTGAGCTGAAAGACTCTTACGGAAATGTACTGAAAACAAAAAAGGCCATACTGCCAGTTTTCAAAATTGGCTCAATACAATTGAGAGATATCCCAGTCGGTTTTTTTGAAGGTGCTATCGGTAGGCAAAGCATGAGTGTTCTTGGCGGAGATTTATTGAAGCGATTCAATCTAATAATAGATGCCAAGAGAGAGAATATTTATTTAAAAGAGAACAAGTCCTTTAATATAGGTTTAGGAAAGAATAATGAGTGATTCAACTTTTTATATATTTCTTACCGCTCGCTTAAGTCTAAAATCCTTTATTCAATTACATTTGCATCACACTACACCATCAAAATTAGTTAAATTGAATGGTCAGTTTCTTAGTAAAATCAGATGACGGATATCGAAGACAAACTTTCCTTTCGAAACATTAAGCCAACTGCAATGCGCATATTGGTCTTACAGCATCTTATGGAACATGACAAAGCACTTTCTCTGCAAAGCATTGAGGATGCTTTTGAAAAAGCGGATAAGTCAACAATCTACAGAACCCTAAAGACTTTCGAAAAGAAGAAACTGGTACACGCTATAGATGATGGAACAAAGCAAGTCAAGTATGCCCTCTGCCTTGAAAGCTGTGAGTGTGAAACTATTGACTTACACTATCATTTCCATTGCAACAGCTGTCAAAGTACTTACTGCTTGACCAATCAGAACATCCCACAAATAGACTTACCGAAGGACTTCCAAATGCAACAAGCTAACATGGTTATTAAGGGGCTCTGTTCAGAATGTAACAACTAAACAAACCAAAAACAGGGATTTTAACTTTGCAACCGACTTGCATGAACCACTACATACCTTTGTACTGAGTAACAAGTAGATAGAAAAAGCTCTTGTTCGAATAATAGAATCTTCTAAATACTTTCTTAGTCTTTAGATCATTATCTATTGACATCTTAGAACCTCTCATATCGGTAACATGTATTTATTTACTTTTCTAGTAATATATTTCTTCTTAGTCTTCATTCTTAGATCATTAATATTTTGGAGCAAGACAAAAATAAATCCGTTAACATTCAATAAAAAAGATGATGCTCATGGCTATAACGGAAAAATATTTACATTTATAATAATTCTCGAATTAGTAATTGTATCCATTTACGCTTTTTTCCCTTCTTCATATGACTACTTATTACCTTTTTGGTATTTAGAAAATGAAAATATGACGATTATAGGTTGGTCACTGTTATCCCTATCAATGATATTGGTTTGTATAGCTCAATCATCTATGGCTGATTCATGGCGCATAGGAATTGATGAAGTAAACAAGTCAAAGTTAGTAACTACAGGACTCTTCTCATATACACGCAATCCAATATTCTTAGGGATCATAATTGCTAATACAGGTCTTGTACTTATCATTCCCAATGCTTTTACCTTACTGATCATTTCACTTTCTACCATTTGCATCAACACTCAAGTGAGATTAGAAGAAGAGTTTTTGGCTAATAAGTTCGGTAGACAGTACGAGCAGTATAAAACTTGTGTTAGCAGATGGATCGGGCTCAGGAGAACTTGATGATGCGAATCCATAAAAATGAAATCACAGATTAGAATGAATACTTAAAAAAATTATCAGCGAAATAATAGGAAACCGAAATCCGAAAAGCCCAAAATCAGTAGTTCAGATATCAATATAGAATAGGCAATAGAGTCTCCTCTTTCCCCTACCTTACATCCCGCATGATGATATCCCAATCTCTCGGTTTCCTACACACCCCTCCCCTCTGGCATGGCAAGCAGTTCGATATCCAACAATTTGAATTTCCAAATGTAGACTTGAAAACATTTCAACCAAAAGTCATCGCTGGAAATTATCGTTTAGGACATCAGATGGAATATGTCTTCAAGCAGTTGATCGAACACTCAGAAGCCTATGATGTCATCTTACACAACCTACCCATCAGACAAGAAAAAAGAACACTGGGGGAAATAGACTTTATCCTAACAGATAAATCTACAGATAAGCTCATACATATAGAGCTGACCTACAAGTTCTATATCATAGATCCAGACTTAAGTAATCCTGAGATAATCGAGCCAGACCCTATCCATAGTCTAATAGGCCCTAACAGACGCGATTCATTCTTCCTTAAAATGGGTAAGACTAAAAATAAGCAGTTCCCTTTGTTGCATTCAGAAGAAGCCGCTCAGGCGCTACATGACATCCACATAGATCATTCTGAAGTAGAACAACAGTGCTGCTTTAAAGCTCAGCTATATAGGCCTTATGGCCACGAATCTGTCGAGATAGGCACTTTGAACAAAGAGTGCTTCGCAGGATACTGGTTACGTTATGATGATTTCAACAAATCTGAATTTGCAGACGCCCATTACTACATACCCACTAAATCAGAATGGCCTATCAAGCCACACAAGCAAGTCTCTTGGAAAACACATCATGAGATCATAAAGGATATTAACTTGGCATTGATATCGGAACGTGCCCCCATGGTTTGGCTGAAGAGCCCTAAAGGTGGATATGAGAAACTGTTTGTTGTATGGTGGTAAAGGATACACGGGTGATTGTAATCAATGAAATCCATTAATCTACATAGTCCGCGATTCAACACCTGAACATTAGAAGAAGTCTAACTTATCACCCATGTACATACCCATGCAGCACACCATACAATTCATCTACGCCTTCTTTCAATGGTGTCACCACAGGTATCTGTAATTCATCTTCTAAACGCTTCTTATGCTCATCTATCGCGTCAGGGGCAAGTGTCTGATTATAAAGCGTAAGTGCAAGCACTTCACTTCCATATTGTCTGATGAGTTCGATCTCTTCTTTTGCAGAAGGCAAGTAAGCGTGTAGCGCCTCATATCCTTCAAAAAACTCTCGCTCCGGAGCAACTTGTAGGATGGCACCTTTAGCATTTCCAGATACTAAAAACTCACTACCTCCTGGGCCTGATGGGTTCCGAAGCGAAGACTGTCCTTCTAACAATATCAATTGCGGACTTTCCTCCTTATCACAAGTGACGATAGCATGCTCGATCTCACCAGAGATAAAATCATTCAGAGTAGAATCAAATATAAATCCGTGTTTATATCCCTGCATCCAGCCCGTCTGACCAGTATATATCATATCTGTCTTAAGACCTTTACGATTACACATTTCATATATCATCCCACAAGTGGTGCGCTTACCTAATGCGCAGTCTACACCGATGACTGCAAGCACACTAGCTTCTACATCATAGATAGACCCATGCCAGAAGTGCAGCTCTTTGATTGATTTTGGTTTTCTTATATCCGTTAGCGTGACTCCTTTTTCTCTCGCTAATGGGCTGATGATAGGGTGGTCAGAAAGATACTCATGTAGGCCATTCACTATAGCACATCCTTTGTTGATGGCAGCTACTATATCGGGCACAAAATCATCAGGAAGCGTACCTCCATGAGTAGCCACACCGATAACCAAACAATCGACTGGCGCTCCCCCATTTTGATAATAGTCTTCAACCGATGAAACAATAGGAATACCTAACCTTTTTCCATCCATCACTTCGCCTGCATCTTGATCTACAAACTTTCTATCGATGACTGCTTTGACATCATATCTTCCGCTGAAACGCAGTAAGCCATGACAAGTCTTGGCATGGATATTATCCAGATTGTCATGTGTCAACACGAGTGCTGTTAACTTATTCATTCATGAGTATTGAGATATAAATATAACGATGCATATCTATTAAAAAAGCGTCCCCTTACTTTTAGCAATTTTAATCCAACTATAGCAATTTAACACCCAGTCCAGATTCATCAAGAAGAGGATAAAGCACTCCTTCTGAGAGGGTGAATCCACCTTGTGCCACATCACTTGCCAGGTCTAAGCTACCATCTAAGTCAAGATATCGAGTAGATGGACTGGCCAATGCGGCATTTAGTGAAGCACTGATACTGATCACACTCTCATCCATACATCCCCACATCAACGATATGTCTTCGGCATCAGCGACATCTGTGATTCGTTTGGCTTCTGTGATGCCTCCACACTTCATCAGCTTGATATTGAATATACCAAATGGACGCCCCATCTTAATAAGTCTAAGTGCATCTCTATGCTTATGCAAGTCTTCATCAGCCGCACAGATATCTCTAACTTCCTGAGTGAGTCCCATCATCTGATCGACGATACTTGGCTTCATAGGTTGTTCAAAGAACTCAAGGTTAGCAGTTTTGGTTTGCTCCAAATATTTTTCAAATTGTGGTACATCATAACCTTGATTAGCATCAACCCTGATCAACATATCTGAGCCGACGGCTTCTCTAAGCTTTACACTTCTTTCTATATCTTCTTCAAGAGACTGACCGATCTTAAGCTTGATTATTTTGAACTGTCGATCGCGATATTCGATGCCCTCCTCTACTGTCTCTGCTACATTCTTTATTCCTATTGTAATAGATGTCGGAAGCGGCTTCAGAGTTACTCCGAGGTACTTTCCTATTGAGATGCCCATCTCTTTACAATACAGATCATGAAGTGCCATATCAAGCGCTGCCAGCAAGGCAGGATTCTTGTCATACTTTTTGGCCAAGATTGCAATCGTCGCTCGATAACATCTTGTATCCGTTCCTACAATCAGCTCTGATAGTTCTGGTATGCGATCATCACAATTATCATCTATGTTTTCTCCAGCCACATGAAACGAAGGACTACCCGCACCTAAGCCATAAGAACCATCACTACCGTCCAGTCTTACAAATATATTCTGCACGCTGTCGTGCATCACATAAGTCACAGCATACGGCCGCGTCAACTTCATATCCTCCTTCCAATACTTTAACCCAGTTATTTTCATGCCTCTATTAATTCTCTATTTTTATAATCACGTCTGCCTTGCTCGGAAAGCTCACCAATCACTCCTTAGTCGGCTTGGTGGTCTTTATCTTCATTTCTAACCACTCACCTGACTCCTTCAAATAAATGTAAATCCTTTCCTGCACACCATACTCACACTGGCGTAAATATATTCTGAGTTTGAGTAACATTCTTAAACAATGGATTGACCACCTTTATAATCTCGGAAGCAAACGACTTTAAAAACTTATTCTTCACAAAATGCCTATGGACCACTATCCCTATAGACCGAGCTGGTGCAGGAGCAGTAAACGATTTCAAGAATGACTTATCTGCTTTCGCCAAATCCAAAGTGGCCAGATATGGTAGCAGAGTCACGCCCTTATTCGCCTTGACGAATCGCATCAGTGTATCGATACTACCTGACTTATACTCTATGTTACGCAGCACATCACTCTTCTTCCTGAGCTCACATATATTCTCTACTTGATTACGAAGACAGTGACCTTCATCCATCAGCCAAAGTCGACTACAGTCTATTGTATCTGCATTTACTACCTTATCCGTCACACTCTTCCCCGCGTCAAATAAATAAAATGGTTCATTATAAAGATGATGTTCTATCAAGTCACTATGATCCAGCGGTGTTGATAATATGCCGATATCTAATCGCCGATGTTGTATCTCGTCCAAGATCTGATCAGTTGTCATCTCTGATATTTCAAATAACACTTTAGGAAAAGATCTTGTGATGGTATTCACTACGTGCGGCATCAGGTATGGTGCTACAGTCGGAATCACACCGATCTTAATCTCTCCTTCTTCAGCACCTTTCAAAGATCCCACAACATCATTGAAGTTCTTGATTTCATCTAATACTAACCGCAGTTGCTTGATGATCACTTTTCCTTCATTCGTGATTTTGATGGGCTTGTACTTTCGGTCAAATATCTTTAACTCAAGTTCATCTTCAAGTCGTGCGATCATAGTGCTCAGTGTAGACTGGCCAATATAAGAGGCTTGCGCTGCGGCTCCAAAACTGCCATGGTCATCTACAGCCACAACATATTTCATCTGTTGGATATTCATCTATTGCATCAATTATAACATTCACAATATCGACATATTAGATCAATCGAATAGTGCTCTTCCTTTTAATAATTGAGTTTCTATTTGCACTTTTGCCAAGACGTAATTATCACTTCTGTAAATACTTATGATCTTATGAGCGCCAGCGCCGAGATGCCTTACTTTATCAATCCGTCTTTGATCCTTGATGCAGAGGCAAAAGAAGTATCATATGCTCAAGCAAAGCAAGAGATCAATCTTTGCCTTGATAAAGATTCAAGTATCATCACTAAGATGGCCACGATCAATTGTATCCTGAAGACGCATCTACCCTATTTCTATTGGGTAGGATTCTATATGCTCAATAATGGAAGACTTGAAGTGGGACCATATCAAGGGACCTTGGGCTGCATTTATATAGATATCGGTCAAGGTGTTTGTGGCAAGGCTGCAAAAGACTTGGAAACACAAATAGTCCCAGACTGTCACCTACTCGTTCAAGGAGCAGAGCATATCGCTTGTGATCCCAATAGTAGATCAGAGATAGTCGTCCCAGTATTCGGAAAGGATAATGAACTGATAGCTGTCTTTGATGTGGACAGTACTTTAGAAGAATCATTTGACTCGATCGATAAGAGACATCTTGAAGACATCCTAAACTCTTGCTTTAGTAATTAGGAAATAGATTGTGCTTAGGTGCCTATGTTCGTAAGTGCTCGAGTGTGCCCTCTTTACAAACGCTAACCAATTTCTACTGACTATAAACTCTTGAGCTTGATCCTTGCGCTTGACACTTGAACTTCAGAACTCTCTCGCTCCTCTCTCCTGTCTTCTGATATCTGTCTTCTGACATCTGTTCCTCTCCACTCACACCTAACTCCTCGCTCCTCTCACCTCGCTGCTGACTTTCCACTCTTGATCTTGATGCTTGAGCTTGACACTTGAACTTGAACTTGAACTTGAACTTAAACTTAAGGTCTCTCTTTCCAACCACGATTCTCATCTCTCGATTATCATCTGCTGACGAACAACTACTGACTAATCAAACAAACACAACCTCCTCATCTCCAAATGGCTCTACACCTATACATCTTAGATAAACCTTTGCAGTAGCGATCACATCCTTCTGACAGTATGCTACGATCTCATCGATCCGACCATCCCAATACGCAGTGCTGACCTGACTACCTTCCATACCGTCCTTCGGCGTCTCTACTCCAAGCACGTCACACAAAAGGCCAAGCGATGTATAATGCTTATAGTCTCCAAACTTCCACATCTCCATAGTATCTAAGAGATGATGCACCTGCCAAGGCTTATAGCCAGCTATATTCAGAAGATTAGGCATTTTCAAATGATGGACCATAGACCTTCTACATAGGAATGGCACGTCAAACTCTTTGATGTTATGTCCACATAAGAATTGATTGAACCGATCATAGTAGTGATCATACAGAAGAGCATTAAATGCAGTCAGTATATCCACCTCGCTTTCCCCAGTGAAGGACTTTACTTTAAATATAAATTTCCGTTTGGCTTCTGGCTTGGCTTCATTTCCAGATGCAATTTCAGCCTCACTTAACTCAGTTTGCGCGTCCTCAATTAGGTATCCAACAGAGATGCAGACGACTTGTGCAAACTCTGCATAGATGGCTCCCTTGTCATGATATAGTGCGGAAAACTCCTCTTCGAAAGTAGGATATTCTTCTGCACTGACATGATGCCTCATCTTCTTCTGCCAGTGAAGTTGGACGTTAGGTGCTAAATCTGAATATAAGGCCTGTTGTGTAGCTGTCTCAATGTCTATAAATAGTATCCTTCTAAATTGATCCGTTGGGTAACTCATGAAAATAAATTATGTCGGATATGTTATAGTTCACTTGATCAATATAATGTTTTATGCTGATAATCACGTACTTATGCGCCCCATTAGTGAATTCACCTAGGTAGGTAAAATAGGGAAATACCCTTGGGTTTGGTGACTCTAATGGAATGAATATTGTAATATGAATAAAATTATACTTAATCAAATTCTTTGAACATGTCATCTAAAGTAATTTCTGGAATCGCAATAGCATTGTTACTACTTCTATCAGGATATCTCTGGTACGAGAATAGCAATCTTAAAACTGCTAACTCAGCTCAAGTAGCTGAAATGGGAGAAATGGAAAAAGTACAAGCTGAGCTTGATACCGACTACCAAGCAGCATTAGAGAGTATCGAAAGCCTAAGAACAGATAGCCAAGAGCTAAATGCACTTATCGATAATCAAAAAGAAGAGCTCAAAGCTCAAAAGTCAAAAATCAATAACTTGATTTGGACGAAAAGAGAATTAACTAAGGCTCGTGAAGAGATTGGCAACTTTGAAGGGCTTACTGCTCAGTACTTGGCTGATATCACAGACTTAAAGGCTCAGAACGAGATGCTTACTGAAGCAAATGGTAAACTGACAAAAGACATCGTTGTACTTAACGATAACCTAACATCTGAAAAGCAATTGACTTCAGAATTAACTGAGACAAGAGCTGTATTAATGAGTGAGAAGGAAACGCTTACTGAGACTAATGCTGCTCTTGCAGACAAGGTAGAAATCGGATCTGCCGTGAAAATCAACTGGATGAGCCTAGAAGGAGGTGAAGTAAAAGATGATGGATCATGGAAGCGTAGAAAGATTGCAAAGAGATCTAAGACGCTTAGAACTTGCTTCAAGACAGAGACTAACGTTGTTGTACCTGCTGGCGAAGAGACATTCTACTTAAGAATTGTTGGCCCAGGTGGAGAGACAATCGCAGCTGACCAAGATGGATCAGGTCTATTGACGGACAAGTTGACTGGTGAAGAAATGAAGTATACTATGTCTGGTACACTTACTTACAACAATGAAGACACTCAAGCTTGTATGGATTGGGATACTTCTGTAGAAGTTGCAAAAGGTGAGTACAACGTTGAGATCTTTAACAAAGGATACAAAGTTGGATCAGGTGTATTCAAGCTTTAAGAAATCCGGCCCTATATGGCCATCCTACATTACCAAAGAAAAGAGAGTGCTGAGTTTCAGCACTCTCTTTTCTTTGTCTTTTAAACTGTGTACTAACGAACCACCTTTCGCATAATACCGTTATGTCTTATATATGAAAGTAGTAGTCATCGGAGCATCCACTAATCCAAGCCGAACCAGCAACCAAGCCATACATATGCTCGAAGGAGCTGATCATGAGGTGATAGCTATAGGATCAAAAGAAGGAAGAGTTAATAACACAGATATCATCACAGCAAGTCCTAACATAGACGAGGTACACACGGTCACGCTATATATCAACCCAACTATACAACCGAAGTATTACGACTACATCATCGGCTTGAAGCCCGAAAGAGTCATCTTTAATCCAGGTACTGAGAATCAAGAATTCATGTTAAGTCTGATATCAAAGGGAATCAAAATAGACGAAGCTTGCACACTTGTACTGATTAGAACAAATCAGTTCTAAGATCTTATATATTTAAGCACAACCTCTTTGAGCTGGACTTTTTTATAAACTTGGATTCTGTTGTTTACTCTTGTAGTAACCACGCCATTTTTCTATAACGTTAGTTATATCTTCTGGTAGCTCAGATTCAAATCGCATAAACTCTCCTGTCTCTGGATGGCTAAATCCTATCGTCTTCGCATGAAGACATTGTCGATCGCATAGATCAAAACAGTTCTTGACGAATTGCTTATACTTACTATAGACGGTCCCTTTGACGATCTGATTTCCACCATATTTTGTATCTGCAAAAAGTGGATGTCCAGCATGCTTTAAGTGAGCTCTGATCTGATGTGTCCTTCCAGTTTCAAGTTTACATTCTATAAGAGAGACATAATAATAGTCTTCTAAGAGCTTATAGTGGGTGATGGCATGCTTTCCGAGCTCTCCATCTTCAAAGACTTTCATCTGAAATCGATTACTTGGATTACGACCTATATGTCCAGTGATCGTCCCTTCTGGTTCATCGAAGTTACCCCAGACAAGCGCCTGATATTTTCTTTCTACAGTATGATCGAAGAACTGCTTAGCTAAGTGAGTCATAGCATACTCTGTCTTTGCTATTAGCATCAGCCCAGTGGTGTCCTTATCTATGCGATGCACAAGTCCTGGCCTATTTCGAGGATTATTAGGCAATAGTGGAAGCTCCTTCTGCTGAAAGTAATAAGCCAAAGCGTTCACCAAAGTTCCTGTATAGTTGCCGATACCAGGATGGACAACAAGTCCTACAGGCTTATTGATAACCATCACAGACTCATCTTCATAAACAACATCAAGAGGTATATTCTCAGGCATCACTTCTTGATTAGCGTTAGGGTCACGAGGTAAGACTACGTGGATATTATCTCCAGGCTTCACCTTGTAATTCACCTTAGTTGGCTTCCCATTTACCTTTATAGATTCAGCTTTGATGGCATTCTGAACTCGATTTCGAGATACGCGCTCGATTCTGCCCATCAGATATTTATCGATACGCATCTGCTCTTGTCCAGGATCTACCTTCACATCATGCTGAACAAAATAATCTGGTATCTGCTCAGCCTCTGCTTCTATTTTTTCACTCATGAACCGCAAAGGTAATCGTTTAGACTGTCATACATCAAAAGAGAAGACCACCGCTAAAACACTATGTAAAACCGTTATTTTTTTCACTCCTTTATGGATAATCATTTTTTAACAATTACCTTGATATACAATCACAACATCACCAAAATGAAGCTAGAAGACGAAATAAAACAGAAGAAACCCTTTGCAAATCAATCAGCCAAACTCATTGTAAATGTCATGTACACAAGTGCATGGGTAGCTGAAAATCTCAAGACCCAACTTAAGCCATATGGTATAACGCTAAAACAATACAACATACTAAGGATCCTATATGGCGCAGAAAAGCCTTTAACATCTTCTGAAATAAGAGATAGAATGATAGACAAAATGTCTGATGTGACAAGGCTTATGGATAGGATGACCATTAAAGGCCTTGCCAAAAGAAAAACAAGGAGCAAAGACAAGAGATTAGTCGATATTACTATATCCCAGACGGGAATTGAATTAATAAAACAAATTTCCGCTCAATCACCATTAGAAGACTTTGCTAAAACTCTTGGAGATAAGGATGCTGAACAGTTGAACCTCCTTCTGGATCAACTTAGAAATAAATAGATATCCTTCTTGGAGTATTTTACTTTAGATCTGAATCTCACCATTCAAGTTCTATCGTGTTATTAAAACATCTTAAGTCCTTAAATCCAATTAAACTGGTAAAAAACTACTTTTGAGTCAAACGCCAACACCATGAGCAAACTATCCTCTAAATGCGTCAAAGAATCAATAGAGCGCCGAACCACTAAGCCTCATCAGCTTCCGATTTATGCTACATCTTCTTTTGAGTTAGACAGTGTTGAAGAAGGCATGGACATTTTCAAGGATCCCTCTAAAGGGCATCTTTATGGTCGCTTTAGCAATCCTACAATAGACGCAGTAGCAGAGAAGATAGCTACTTTAGAGGCCCATGGCACCACTCTGACGGATGAATGGGGTATTATGACGTCATCTGGCCTATCTGCGATCACCACCCTCTTAATGGCTGAACTATCAGCTGGTGATGTCATATTGACACAAGGCAATCTATATGGAGGAACGACTGAGTTGATTAAGAATCGACTACCTCAGTATGGCATCGGATGTATATTAGTCGATCTCACTGACGTAAATGCAGTAAAAGAAGCATTACAAAAGAATAAAGATATAAAGGCCATCTACTTTGAGACTCCTTCTAATCCAGCATTAGACTGTATCGATCTAAAAAAGATCGCTGAGATTGCAAAAGCACACAAAGTCATCACTGTTGTGGACAATACCTTTTGCTCCCCAGTTGTACAAAGACCATTTTTGTTTGGCATTGACTACATCATCCATTCCACAACCAAGTACATCAATGGACATGGAAACTCGATCTCTGGTGTCATGATCGGCTATGGTGAAGAAAGAAGGAAGAAAGTCTGGTCAACTATGAAGCTGATCGGCACTAACTGTAATCCTTTCGATGCTTGGTTAGTCAATAATGGCATGAAGACATTGGCCTTGCGGATGAAGCAACATTGTAGCAATGCCCTTGAACTGGCTCAATTTTTAAATGATCACAAAGGAGTCGCTACTGTTAATTATCTCGGTTTAGAAGATCATCGCTTTCATGATTTAGCAAAGATTCAGATGGACGGCTTTGGTGGTATGATGTGCTTTGAAGTTGCCGCAGGTTCTGCAAATGGTTACGAAGCAGGTATTCAGGTCATGAATGCCTTAAAGATAGGATCATTAGCTCCTACTATGGGTGATGTAGATACCTTGATCATGCACCCTGCAAGTATGTCACACCTCAATGTTGCTCCTGAAATAAGAGCGAAAAATGGGATCAGCGATAGTCTTATCAGGGTCTCGGTAGGTATAGAGGATATAGAAGACCTAAAAGAAGACTTTGATAGAGCATTACAATTGGTGAGCTAAGGCTAGATGATATTCTCTGGTATTTTCTATTTTCACTCACAATAGACAAAAGCTAAAGCTATGAAGAGCGGTACCAGAGTGCAGTTGATGATCATGATGTTCTTAGAGTTCTTCGTTTGGGGCTGTTGGTATGCCACGATGGGCAACTATATGGGCACCATTGGCTTCAGCGATTTAGACATAGGATCAGCTTATACTACCATCAGCCTTGGTGCTATCATTTCGCCATTTTTCATTGGCATGATTGCGGACCGATATTTCTCAGCTGAGAAAGTAAAAGCTGTAATACACATCATAGGAGCCGTTGTGCTATATTATCTATCGACGATCCTTGATCCAACCGTTTTCTTCTGGACACTTCTACTTTATACCATGCTCTTTATGCCAACCATAGCACTGGCCAATGCGATTAGTTTTAGTCAGATGGAAAGTCCGGAGAAGGAATTTCCCATCATCAGGGTTTTAGGAACTATAGGTTGGATAGTAGCAGGGTTAATTCTTGGCTTTGGACAACTGGAAGATTCTAATATGCAATTTGTTATGGCCTCCGGCTTTTCATTATTGTTGGGTATCTATTGTTTCTTTCTTCCGAGCACACCACCTAAATCAAAGGAGAAGAATCCATCATTTAGCGATATACTCGGGCTTGATGCCTTGGGATTATTCAAGGATCGTAATTTTTCAATCTTTGTTATTTGCTCGATTCTAATTTCCGTCCCTCTTTCTTTCTACTTCGCTTACGCAAATATTTTTCTAAATGAAGTTGGCGTAGAAAATGTCGCATCTAAGATGACTATGGGCCAAGTATCAGAGATCCTTTTCATGCTGATCATTCCACTTCTTTTTGTAAGATTAGGTGTCAAGAAGATGTTACTCATAGGTATGTTGGCTTGGATTCTTAGATATGCACTATTCGCCTATGGTAACAATGACGAATTGGTGTGGATGTTATACCTCGGCATTATTCTACACGGTATTTGTTACGATTTCTTCTTTGTAACAGGACAGATATATGTTGATAATGCTGCACCTAAGAAGATACAAGCAAGTGCTCAAGGCATGATCACTTTAGCTACTTACGGCATCGGTATGGGAATAGGCTCATATGCAGCAGGTATCGTAGCTCACAATTATAAAGTCGGAGACAACCAACATCTATGGGAGATGATATGGCTAGTACCTGCAGGCATGGCAGTCCTTAGCGCACTTGCCTTCCTCATCTTCTTTAAGGACAAACATGGTGAAGAATTGAAACTGAGCTTAGATTAAGCTGTCTCGAATTAAAGGCT
>CALHUZ010000305.1 GCA_938039305.1 uncultured Saprospiraceae bacterium | reverse complement strand
TTCGGAGCTTCACTCATTCTAATCATGCGATACTGATGGAAGTTTTTCTTTTCTGGAACTCCATCTTTAAATGTCAGTTCTCCAAAGAATGCATTTCCAACTCCGTCTGTTATAGCGCCTTCTGCCATATTCTTTGCAGCATCTGGATTCACGACAATGCCGCAGTCAATCGCGCAGCAGACTTTCTGTACAACTGGCTCTCCATCTACCATCACCATATCTAGCACATGAGCAGCATAAGTGCTATGACAGAAGTAAGCTGAGACTCCTCTATGTGAGTCAGGTCCGCTTCCATTCCAATTGGCCTTTTCTCTAACTAATTCAAGAACGCCGGCGTATCGAGCGGCATCATAGTCATTTCTTTCGCCAACAGGATTCTCTTCCGCTCTTTTCAATAAGTCAAGTCTAAACTGGATCGGATCTTTTCCAGCCGCTTCAGCTACCTCATCTAAAAAAGATTGTTCTGCACCTGCCATGAAGTTAGAACGTGGTGCTCTAAATGCTCCAATTGTGATATTAGAATCTATAGACCATTCTTCTGCTTTATAATTATCAATCGCACCAGCTGGGAATCTATTTGCAAATAGCGGGCTTTCGGGTATGCCGCCGGCTTTTACATGAAGTGCTGTTAAATTGTTATTTGCGTCAAGTGCAGCTTTATAAGTGGCTCTATAGGTCGGTCTATAGATACCGTTAGTCATATCATCTTCACGCGTATACATTAGCTTGACAGGTGCTTGAACTTGCTGTGAGATTAAGGCAGCTTCAACGATGTAGTGTGCATAGGCTCTTCGGCCAAATCCTCCTCCCATACGAGTGATGTCCATTTCAATGTTCTCAGCTGGGATACCAAGGCTTGATGCAATAGTAGGAATGATCAAAGAAGGAATCTGTAGCGGTGCGGCGATCTTAACTTTGTCTCCAACCACATGTGCAAATGAGTTCATTGGCTCCATGCAGTTGTGAGCAAGGAAAGGTGCTGAGTAGCTTCTTTCTATCACACGTGCTGCCTCTTTGAAAGCTTTGTCTGGATCACCATCTTTACGCACGACCTTTCCAGGTTTTGCTGCCATCGTCTCCATTTGTGCATTATGACTTGTCGTAGATTCTAATCCGGCAGGGATGTTTTTAGTTTCTTTGCGACCACCAAATCCAGTTACAGTTTCCTCATAGGCATTGAATTGCTTCCACTCTACATTTAGTTTCTTTTTAGCCTGCATGACCTCCCAAGTAGAGTTGCCGACGATGGCTACTATTTCTGAAAAGGCATTAGTATCAAAACCATTCTTTTCAAATCCATCTTTATAACTTTTTATAGTTACGACATCTTTGATGCCTGGCATTGCTTTCGCAGCCGTATCATCTACAGATTTTAAGGTCATGCCAAATGCAGGCGGGTGCTCGATCATAGCGATCAGCATTCCCTCTTCATGATAGTCTACACCGAACATTGGTTTTCCAGTTACGATGTCTTTGCCATCTACATTCTTTTGTGAAGTGCCAATGATTTTAAAGTCTTTGACATCTTTCAGTTTTACTTCTTCAGGTACAGTCATAGTTCCTGCAGTAGCAGCCATCTCACCATATCCTGCGGATTGACCGCTGATCTTATGGTGTAGGACACCAGACTCAGTAGAGACTTCTTCAAGAGGAACTGCCCATGTCTGAGCTGCAGCTTCTCTGAGCATATGTCTGGCTGTTGCTCCAGCCATTCTAAGCGGTTCCCATCTTGACATGATGCCTCTACTTCCTCCAGTAAATTGGAATCCATATTTGCTCGCGTGATAAGGGGCTTGCTCTACGATTACATTTTTCCAATCAACATCTAATTCTTCTGCTATGAGCATGGGCATCGAAGTCCTAACGTTTTGGCCAAATTCTGGATTTGGAGAAATGATCGTTACTACACCATTGTCACCAATCTTGAGATAAGAATTGATGTCGAACCATTCGTTGGGCATGGCTAAAAGCTCTTCCTCTGTCTTTGATTGACAAGCAGCTAGCCAGCTAAAGCCAAGCAACATACCTCCGCCAGTAACAGCGGATGATTTTAGAAAAGTACGTCTACCAACTGATGTTTTAATTTTAGACATGTCTTATGTTTTTATAGTGATTGGCATTAGTATTATGCCGCTATTGCAAATGAAATATTAAACTTGAGTGGCTGCTGTTTTAATCGCTGACTTGATCCGGCCGTATGTGCCACAGCGACATATATTGCCACTCATAGCAGCATCGATATCCTCGTCTGTAGGATTGTTGTTTTTCTTCAAGAGGGCAGAAGCGCTCATGATTTGTCCCGCCTGACAGTATCCACACTGGGGGACATCATGCTCGAGCCATGCTTCCTGTACGGGATGGAGGCCGTCAGCAGCTAATCCTTCTATGGTGGTTATCTTCTTCTCATTGATAGATGAGATAGGAAGCTGACAAGAACGCATGGCAGCGCCATCTACATGTATGGTACAGGCACCACATTGTGCGATACCGCATCCATATTTTGTACCTGATAATTGTAGTGCATCACGCAACACCCAGAGTATTGGAGTGCTTGGATCTACATCCACTTCTTGGTTTTGCCCGTTGATATTGAGTTTGAAGATTGCCATAATCAGAATTTTAAGCAAAATACTCAATTTTCTTTTACGGCATCTTATTTAACATTCTTGTTTATACAAATTGAACTTGTTTGTTTTGGCATATGTAGAGGTTCAGTAAAGCCTGTGTTATCAACAATCAATTCATAATTAGTTAATAGTTATCAGTGATGCTACTAAGGGGGACGTGGTTATTAAATGTCCTCTTATTAACCATTTTATTGGAGATTAAAGATCTTCAATAAAAACCAATTGAAATGATCACTGCGCTCAAACTAAAGGCCCCAAACCTAAGGTTTGGGCTCGTGATTTTTAACTCTCCACTTTTGATTAGTGATTACTCTTCTATCACTTTGAAGTTTGTGATTTGGTATCCGAATTCTTCGTCCGCTATTCTTTCATCAACATCTATATAGACTGACATCGGAAAATCGTAGTCGGGATGAAGTTCTATGTCCTTGGATACAGGGTCTTGAGCAAGAAGCTCGTCAACTCTTTTAGCTAAAGCGTCGATAGTGAATTGTGTTAAATCAAGTTGCGGATCTTGCTCCTCACCTGATACTAATTCGTAGTCCACGATAACATTGTTTTTAATCCGTATTTTATGAGGCCCTACATAGTTAATGATGCAAAAGCAACTAATCTGTAGCTCATAAGAATACTCAGTAGGGAGCATCAAGTTGCCAGAAAATGGGATCGACTCAAAATCATCTCCACATGAAGACCAAGTAAGTATGATTGTCAGGAAGAGAAAAATTCTATTTACCATTTCTACGAATTATCGTGTTTAGCCAATAACGGCGAATGTACTAATGGATACGCCACTGGTTGGTGAAAGGTTGGGATGGGGGGATGGAAAGGTTTTTTTAGGTGGACTCATGTCGGTTATATAGAACGGTGCTCTGCACCTATATGGTATTTTGACTATTGGATCCTATAAATATTGCCGGTGCACTGCACCTCTTTTTTAGTGCCCAAAAAATGTTGATGCCTTTCAGATTGTAATATGGTATTTTGTTAAATCGTGCCGATTTAGAGAAGGTGCAGCGCACCTTACCCTTTATATCACTCAAAAATGTTGATGCCTTTTACATTATAGCATGGTATTTTGTTAAATCGTGTTGATTTAGAGAAGGTGCAGCGCACCGCACTCTTTATAGTACTGATTAATCATTGTTATTGAGGTGCAGCGCACCGTTATATCAACCAATATTTATGTTAAGCATCTTTAAATATCTAAGCTGAGATCCTATTTTGTATAGATATCTACATTGGATTAGAAATGCCCGTTTCGGGGGATTTATGATGCACCGGAAGGCTTGGAATTTTGGTAAATTGATGTGATTCATCGAAGGTGCAGCGCACCGCATTCTTTATAGCACTGATTAATCAGTGATGTTGAGGTGCAGGGCACTGTTATATCATCCTATATTTAGGATAAATTCTTTTAAATGGCCAATACATATACCCAAGCCTATTTTCATATTGTTTTTGCTGTTAAAAATAGAAAGGCTTTAATTGACAAATCCTGGAAGGATAAATTAGAAAAATATATAACTGCAATTGTCCAAAATAATGGGCACAAACTAATTGCTATTGGGTCAATGCCAGATCATATCCACATTTTTATTGGTTACAAATTAACCCAAGGAATACCTGATTTAGTAGAAGAGATAAAGACATCATCTAATGCTTGGGTAAAAAGGGAGAATTTGATACCATTTAAGTTCGATTGGCAAAAAGGATATGGCGCTTTTACTCATTCGCATGATCAGATAGAACGGGTCGCTAAATATGTTTTGAATCAGGAAGAGCATCATCGCAAAAGAACCTTTAGAGAAGAATACTTGCAGATGCTTCGTGAGTCTAATATTACTTATAAGGAGGAATATTTGTTCGATTTCTTTTAGCAATGCGTATTGATGAATGTTTGTATTCTGGTTTATGTTTTGTGCTTTTATAGAACGGTGCTCTGCACCTGTATGTCTACAACAGTTTACTATCTATAAATATTTTCGGTGCTCTGCACCTCTATAGTTGGTGATTTTTAGTTTTATAGATACTGACAGTGCTCTGCACCTCTGCATGACCCGCTTACTGATCTGCAAATGTTTCCAGTGCTCTGCACTTTATAGTTGATGGTTTTTAGTTTCTATAAATACTGACAGTTCCCTGCACATAAACATGACCTACTCAACTGATTTTGTAAATATTCCGGATGCTCTACTCTTATCTGAAAATACACATTTTGTAGTTATGAAAATCAAAAAAGGAGGTGCAGAGCACCGACCTATTTATAGCGCTTATCCATAAGTGCAGAAAAGGTGCAGCGCACCGAAATATTAGATTCACTAAAGTTATATGCTCGCCTATTATTTAGGCTATTGCCAATCCATATTCTATCATGTTGATTGCAGAGGTTGTTTCCTTCATGAAAATCCTCTTATTAATACATTCTTTTATCTAAATCGTAATCTCAATCAGGTTTCCTTCAGGGTCTGCGATAACACTTTCATAGTATCCATCTCCAGTTGTTCTTGGTTTGCCTACTACTTTGTATCCAGCAGCTCTAATTACGTTGGTTAATTCATTGACCTGTTTCTTACTACCTACAGATATGGCGATATGAGCGTATCCAAGATTGGATCCTCTGTCCTTCATGAACTCGGAAATGTCAGGTTTATGCATCAGTTCTATTCGAGCCCCTGTAGGAAATGAAAGGAAGTAAGAGCTGAATTGCTTCTTTGGATTATGATATTTCTCATTTGCCGAAAGGTCAAAAAAGTGGAGGTAGAATTCCTTCATGGATTCTAAGTCCTTGACCCAGATGGC
>CALHUZ010000304.1 GCA_938039305.1 uncultured Saprospiraceae bacterium | reverse complement strand
TCTGTTGCAGGGTCATATCTATAAACACCAGCTCCTATAGTGCCAAACCAAATGATCCCAGCCTTGTCTTCTAAAAGAGAAAAGAAGCGATGTCGCCTGAGACCTTCTTTATTGGTCAAATTCGTAAATGGCTTAGCTTCGGTTAAGGGCATTGCTGGTATCGAATGCTTGATGACACCCGTCCAAGTGGCAAACCATATATCACCACGCTTGTCTTGCAAAATATTGCGGGTGATAGATGTCGGTCCGTATGATGTTTGAACCGCACTGCTCTCGGTAAAGTAAGGATCGAAGTCTTCAGGCGGGATGATTTCTTTGACTACTTTAATATTGTCCTTGGCTTGCTCCGTCTTGTTTTGGCTGGTGCAGGATGTTATAGCCGTGAATGATAATAGTGCAACAAAGATGGTTAAGTGATTTTTCATATTTCAGTATGATTTTAATTCTTCACCTTTTTTGGTCTAAGGATAAAATGCCGAGTTCAAGTCTTTCTGATCGACATCATTGATTAAGATGAATTCTAAAGACAAGGTAGATCATTGGCAAGTATGTTTCAGACCTCACAGAAGAAGAGATAGTAATTGTATGTAAAGAATTGTAAATGAATGAAATTTAGATGCGAATGCTGTATTGTTCTAAATAGGCACCTCAACTTCGATTAAGAATCCGTCGTTATTGTTCTTTCGGAAGACTCCTTGGATGGCTGCTACCCGACGCTTCATATTACTCAATCCTACTCCCTCACTATGTGTCTTTGAGACAGAGGCTCCATTGTCATTTACCGAAAGGAGCATCTTTTTCTTTGAATGTGCTAACTTGATGGTGACGCGATCACCATTGCTGTGCTTTAAGACATTAGCGATGGCTTCTTTATAGATGAGATATAGATTTTGCTTTACTTCTGGTGGTATTGGAGTAGTGCCATTTACCCCTTTGGTCTCTAATGAATATTGGAACCTGCTTTTAGATAATTGCTGTTCTGCATGATGGCGCATCTTATCTATAAGGTTAAATAGGCGGTTCTTATCTGTATCCATAGCCCAGATGATATCCCTCATCTTTTCCATGGCGTTACGACTCATAGCACTTAGATCCAACATCTCTTTTTCTAAATTATCAGGTTTTTTTATAGACAGATATTCTGATTGCATCGCGATACCGGTCAGTACGGTACCTACGTCATCGTGAAGATCTGCAGAAATCTTCTGACGTAACTCTTCTTTTACTTTTAGCTCTTTTACTTTACTATTGATACGAAATCTAACAAAAGCTAAGCTGCCTCCACCAAGCATTAATGCATAACATAGATAGGCCAGCCAAGTCTGCCACCACGGTGATCTTATCTCAAAACTATACGACACAGGTTGACTCCAATCACCTTCCATGAGGCGAGACTTGACATGAAAGCGATAAGATCCAGGATTCAATAATCCATAGATGGCCTGACCATTTGGATCGGCCTGTGTCCATTGCTGATCATAACCTTCCAAGAAATATGAATATTCTAATCTATGTGGTGTCTTCAGCGTTATACCTGCAAAGTCAAAACTCACAAAGTTGTTATCATGTCGAAGACTTAAATCAAGCGGTAAGTAAGTCCACTTACTCAATGAGTCAAATGTGTAATCTTTGAGAGTAGTGCCATTCTTCAGCAGTACGGATCCTTCATGCTTCCACTCGATGTCCTCATTGAAGATGGATACTTTTTCAATTTGGACATGAGGAATTTCTTCAATCGATATGAGGGCTCTTGGATCAAAACGCACCATAGAACTGTCTGACTCTTGAAGCCAGATCATCGTATCTGATGATTGAAAAAACTGCTTGTCCTGAGAGAGCCTGGAGACATAGCCGTCTTCTAATCCATAACTAACTATGTCATATCCTTCAGGATGATCCCCTGATGTTGACTTTCTGATTTTAGCAATCGCTCCATTAACACTTACCCATACGTCATGATTATAATCTAACATAAGCGCTGTAATATCTGTATTAGGAAGGCCGTCATCTTTAGTATAATGAGCCACCTCATATTCATCCGACTCTCGTATAGGAGCTACCCGGACTAGTCCGTCAGAATATCTTTTTCCTAACCATACATTTCCGTCAGGGGAGCCGATGATATTCTTACATAGATAGCCTGTCATGTGGTGCTCTCGCTTGAAGTGTGTAAAGCGGATCTTGCTTGTATCACTTTTTAAATTATAATTTATGATACTCTGTATACCAGCTGCCATCACCCAAAAGCTGCCATCCGCAGCTTGATCCATCGCCCATGAAGATGGTTCAGGCTGTAGTCCTTGTTCTCTCCCAATCGCTAGATACGACTGATCATCTATCCTTCTTATGCCACCATCTGCCACATCATCATGATTCACTAAAGAGCACCATATCTGGCCGTCTTGATCCTCCAGTATACTATAGATCACTGTAGAATTAAATCCTTGCTTTTTATCAAAAGTCATGACACTTATCGGCTTAGAGTCTTCAGACAACTTGACCTTCTTTAGTCCTCCTTTGTAAGTGCCGATCCATAAGTTGCCATGACTATCTCCGAAGAGCTTTGTGATATTTAGTCTTGACAAATCAGCCGCCTTCGTGTAATCCAAGTATTGGATTGGGTCTCCTACTTGTCGTTCTTCGATTGATCTATATAATCCTCTACTTGAAGCATGCCATGAACGTCCCCATTTGTCATTGGTCATCGCCTGAAATCTGGCAGGTGCTATGACTCCCTCGGTAGGTCTAAAAGGATTATGATATAAGCGACTAAGCACATAAGTCTGATTAGAAAGCCAGATATTTCCTTGTGCATCACCATGCATCTGTCTATCTCCATGTAGTCCTCTTTGTGGAGGGAAATGCTTAACTGCTGAAGCTGAAGTGAGCCACTTGATCTGCGTCATCGTACCATCTCGCATGGACATCCAGAAATCTCCATTGTTATCTTCTGCTACTTGGCTTATAGGAACGGACCCAGTAGATCTGTTCATATAAAATCCTTCAGCGCTACCGATTTTATAAGCAGAGAGCTTGGTATAGTCATTTGGATCTTCTCCGACAAGCTTCGTCAACCCATCGCCTCCATAGGCCAAGATCTCACCATTCTTAGATGGATATAATCGAAGCTCAGCATTTGGAGAGATCCTTCTATCGATTAATTCAGAGTCCATGTCGTAATGAATGGCGTCAAAGCGCATACGATCTTTGTCCTTCCAGACCAATATCGTGATGCCTTCTTGATTGGCGATCCAGATCTGTCCTGATTGATCCATGATGGCTTGACCACTTCCTCCGACGATACCATGAGCTTCATCATATAGGACCTTCGTCTGTGCTATCGGGTCGATCCGATACAACCCGATGTTAGTGCTGAGCCAGATCAGTCCTAAGTCGTCGATTATGATGTTATATATACCCCCTGCACTGATCCTGATATCATCATCTATAAGATAATCCATGAAGTATCGACCAGTATGATGCATGAGCCTTGGACCTGTAGCTATCCATAGATCATCCTCATTGTCAAATGCAATCTTAGTAGCATAGGGCGATAATCCTTGTTTTTCATTCATAAAGTAGAAGTGACTTCCGTCA
>CALHUZ010000303.1 GCA_938039305.1 uncultured Saprospiraceae bacterium | reverse complement strand
CTTTATACATCCTCAGTGGGATTTTATAGGATCTCCGACGCTCTATATCAAGATATTGTATGTCGATTATTTCAAGGGATTTGCGATCATAGAATTAATCGGAGAATGGAATGATGCCGTTCATAATGACATCATGTTTCTAAAGAGAGAAATAGCTGATTACCTTATTAATGCAGGTATCTACCGCTTTGTCTTACTTTGTGACAATGTCTTGAACTTTCATGGCGATGATGACAGTTACTATGAAGAATGGTATGATGATATCAAGGATGAAGATGGATGGGTAGCTCTTGTCAATCTCAGAGAACATATGTATCAGGAGATGAGCGAGATGAAGTTAGAGTACTACATCAGGATGGATGACGAAATCGCTGACTTAGAGTGGAGACGTCACATGCCAGATGCTCTTTATAAATTAATATCAAAGGAACTTGATTAAGATTCCTCAATAATAAAAAACGCCATTTGCCACATTTATCAGGATTTGTAAACATCATGGGCGAACCTAACGTAGGTAAGTCTACCCTTCTCAACGCACTAATAGGAGAGAAGCTATCTATCATCACTAACAAACCTCAGACAACTAGACATCGCATCATAGCCATCCTTAATGAGGACGATTATCAGATCGTATTTTCTGATACTCCTGGCATAATAGATACACCTCACTATAAAATGCAGCAAGCGATGAATCAATTCGCCTATAGTGCACTTGAAGATGCGGATGTATTGATGTATCTCGTCGATGTGAATGACGAACCTATTCTGCCACCAGGAGTAGTCGAAAGAGTACAAAACATCAAGTGCCCTAAGCTCTTGATCATGAACAAAATGGACCTGTCATCACAGAAGGAGATGAATGCGCTCTCTAAGTGGTGGGCATCAGAATTGCCAGACTTCGAACAAGTGGCTATATCAGCATTAGAAAATATAGGTGTAGATCAATTGTTAGCGAAGATCGTATCATATTTACCTGAAGGTGATCCATACTATCCGAAAGATCAATTCACAGATCGATCTGAGCGATTCTTCATAAGTGAGATCATCAGGGAGAAGATCTTAAAGTTGTACTTTCAGGAAATACCTTACTCATGTGAGGTAATCGTCAACTCTTTTAAGGAAGATGAAACTCGAGATGACAAGTTGATCCGCATCGGAGCTGATATAATAGTCAATCGAAAAACACAGAAAAGTATCATTATCGGCAAGGGAGGAAGCTCTATAAAACGGCTTGGAACTGATGCTCGTAAGGACATAGAAGTCTTCTTAGACAGGAAGATCTACCTCGAATTATACGTCAAAGTCAAAGAGAAATGGAGAGATGACGATAGATCTCTTAAATCTTATGGATATTTGCAGTAATTAAATCCTCTTATGTCAAGTCTCGTAGCTATTGTTGGTCGGCCAAATGTGGGTAAATCGACCCTTTTTAATCGTCTCATCGGTGAGCGTAAAGCCATCATAGATGATATCAGTGGCGTCACCAGAGATAGAATCTATGGTCGTACTGAGTGGAATGGCCGAGATGTCAATGTTGTAGATACTGGAGGGTTTGTAAGCAACTCAGATGATGTATTTGAAAGAGCCATACGGCTGCAAGTACAGATTGCAATAGATGAAGCGGATGTAATCATCTTCATGTGCGATGTCACTACTGGCATTACTGACTTTGATGAGTCCGTGGCTCGAATGCTGCGTAAGTCGCACAAAAAGGTTGTCTTAGCTGTAAATAAGGTTGATAATCATAGTCGACAGCTTGCCGCAAATGAATTTTGGGGATTAGGATTTGATGATACGTTCTTCTTATCAAGTATGTCTGGAAGTGGAAGTGGAGATTTGCTCGATGCAGTTATTGATCTTTTACCTGAAGAAACTGAAGGTTTGGAAGATCTTGACATTCCTAAGATCGCCATCCTCGGACGTCCTAATGTTGGTAAATCCTCTTTTGTCAATTCATTGCTTGGAGAAGATCGTAATATCGTAACAGATATCGCAGGTACGACTCGAGACGCCATACATAGTAGATATACGAAATTCGGAAAAGACCTAATACTCATAGATACAGCAGGTATCAGAAAAAAGAAAAAGGTCCACGAGGACTTAGAGTTCTATTCCGTGATACGAGCTATCAAGTCTATTGATGAGACTGATATATGTGTCATGATGCTCGATGCTCAGCAAGGCATTGAAGCTCAAGATATGGCTATCTTCAGCCTGATTCAACGAAGACGCAGAGGTATTGTCATTCTTGTCAACAAGTGGGACTTGATGGATAAAGAAACCAATACAGCACGAGATTACGAAGCCAAGATAAAAGAGAAGCTCAGTCCTTTCTCAGATGTACCTATTCTATTTGTGTCAGCTCTTGACAAACAAAGAATCTTTAAGGCTGTGGAAGTTATAGAGGAAGTATTTGTCAATAAGACAAAGCGAATCAAAACTTCAGTTCTTAACGAAGCCCTTCAAGATATGTTGAAGAAAAACCCACCGCCAGCGCATAGAGGGAAGATGATTAAAATCAAATATGTAACCCAATTGCCGACAAAATATCCAGCGTTCGCATTCTTTTGTAATTATCCGAAGCACGTAAAAGAAAATTATAGAAACTATATGGAGAACCAACTCCGCGATAGGTTTGGATTTACAGGCGTTCCTATTTCTGTAGTGTTTAAGGAGAAGTAATGAAAATAGTTGAAACTAGAATAGAAGGCTTAATTGTAATTGAGCCTGTTGTGCATAGAGATGAGCGAGGATACTTTTACGAAAGCTATAATAAAAGTAAACTTCCGGAAAGACACCAGACATATAACTGGATTCAAGACAATGAGTCTAAGTCGACTAAAGGAGTACTACGCGGCTTGCACTACCAGACTGGTAGATACGCTCAAGCCAAATTAGTTCGAGCTGTCGTTGGAGACATCTATGATGTTGCTATAGACTTAAGAAGAACATCCAAAACATATGGGCAATGGTTTGGCGTCAGATTAAATGACCAAAACAAAAAGCAACTCCTTATCCCAAGGGGATTCGCGCATGGCTTTGTAGTTCTTTCAGAAACAGCTGTCTTCTCTTACAAATGCGATAATTTTTATAATAAAGATTCTGAAGGCGGAATCATTTATAATGATAGTCAACTGAATATCGATTGGCACATAGACGAGTCAGAATTTAATATATCAGATAAAGACAAAGCGCTTCCTGAATTTGGAGAACACAAACATTTTTAAAAATGGAAATGAAATTTCCTCCAAAAAAGGTCATCCTTGTCACAGGAGCCAATGGCCAACTTGGCAAAGAATTTCGAGAACTTTCAAAAGCTTTTGAAGAATTCGAATTCCTTTTTTCTACTCGAGAAACATTAGACATCACAGATCAAGCACAAGTTTATAATGCCGTCTCCAAGTTCAGGCCGGATTACATCATTAATTGTGCAGCCTATGCGGCTGTCGACAAGGCTGAATCTGAATCGGAATTAGCTTTTTTAATAAATAGTTCTGCAGTGGGGCATCTTTCTATGGCTTGCAGACTGTACGGAGGAAAACTAATACACTTCTCTACTGATTATGTCTATGACTCTGTAACTGGTAGCCCTTTGAAAGAAACAGACTTATGCCAACCTCAAAGTGTATATGGCAAGTCTAAAAGAGCAGGTGAAACTGTTTTAGAGAATAGCGAAATAGACTGGATCAACCTTCGAGTATCTTGGCTCTACTCTTCATTTAATCACAACTTTGTAAAGACCATGATTCGACTAGGTTCTGAAAAAGAAGAACTCAGCATCGTAAGTGATCAAGTGGGTGCGCCTACATATGCCAGAGATCTTGCTTCAGCAGTGATGACTATTATCAATATTGAATCTGGATCGGTATGGAAACAGCACTACAACTATAGCAACCAAGGTCAAACGAATTGGGCCGATTTTGCAAAAGAGATATTTGCTCAATCGAATATAAACTGTAAAGTCAAAACAACCACAACTGCAGCATACAACGCTCCAGCTCACAGACCACTGTGGAGTGTACTATCCAAA
>CALHUZ010000302.1 GCA_938039305.1 uncultured Saprospiraceae bacterium | reverse complement strand
GAAGTCCATAGTCCTGTAGTGCTGCCCAGCAAGACAGTAAGAGAATTAATCAAGCACCCAGAGCTTAATGACTTTGAAGAAAGGATCATCAAGGCTAAAGAAAAACTCAATGAAGATCATGATCTAACGATATACGAAGGTACGGGCCATCCAGGTGTAGGTAGTGTCGTCGGTCTCTCTAATGCAAGAGTGGCAAAGCTACTCGATGCTGGTGTTATCATGATTGTAGAAGGTGGTATCGGCAGTACGATAGACATGTTTCACATGTGTACTGCGATGTTCAGAGAGGAGAATGTACCGCTTATAGGTGTGATCATCAATAAGGTGCGACAAGACAAGATTGAGAAGGTAGAAGACTACTTGAGTATTTGGCTGAAGCGCCACAACATCCCTTTACTCGGTATCATGCCTTATGATGAACGATTAGCTTATCCGTTGTTGAGTACTGTTGCAGATTCTATAAAGGCATCTGTCACCCACAATGAAGATAAACTGGACAATCGAGTTGAAAATATGATGGCTGGCTCACTTGTAGATTTGAAAGAATTAAAGTCGTTTCAGAATTTACTTTTAGTGGCTAGTAGTAGAACCATCGATAGGGCGATCAAAAAGATCAAATCTTTCTCGGAACTAAAAGGTGTCACAGAATGCCCACTTTCAGGTATCGTATTAACTGGAGACGAAGAGATTGATGATTATAGTTTGGCATACATCAAGTCTAATGAGCTGCCTCTGCTAAGAACTAAGTTCGATACCTACGGTGCCGTCCTGAAGATCAGTAGGATAGAAGTAAAGATCAATCGCCACACACCATGGAAAGTAAGAAGAGCGATAGAGTTGATCGAGTCAAATATCAATCTTCAAATGATCCTTGATAGTGTCGAGATATGACCTTACTTCTATCTTGATTTATTTTCTTTAAGCCGATTTCTAAACGGTGCTATCTTGACGCAGTACTGTTGTAAGCCAACTGCTTTAGATTAGAGACAACCTTGACAAATCGAGTAGGTTCATCACCAAGATCAGTCTTATAGTCGACTACGATATCTTTATCGGCCACGCCATATGACAATAGGATCTCTTTGATCACAGACACGTTGTTAGATACAAGATCTTTATTAGACTTTTGTTGCGCAGCTGTTATGACTATCTGATTAGCGTAAGTCTGCTGATAATGGATGGCAAGATCAGCGAGATTATTCACCATAAACTCATCTAATTCCCAGCCCTTCTCGGCCATAGAAATGAATCGGATTTGATCCATTTGAGCTTTTGAAAGTCTCTTATATGTCTCTTTGGCTTCGACAACCTTAGAATCGTGATCCTTAGGGTTATTGAAGTACTCAGGTACTTCCATATAAGTGGTCAAGATCTTTCCACTCTCATCTATATCAACTAATAATGCTTTGCCATCGACAACTACAATTGTCGTATCAAAACCATCAGTGGTAGTAAAAGAAGAAAAACTAATAAGTAGGGAAATGAGTACTAAAGTACAAGCAGATGTGAGCTTCATATTGGATTGGATTAAGTTGTTAATCTTAGTCCAACTATTATGCCAGTTACCTAAATCTAAGCGGCTAAATTTTTAGTCTATTCGACGATCAGATTATTGAACATCTGGTCCTGCTGCTATGCTTACTGTGAAGTATGCAATAGGTACTACGAGCTCTTCTTGTTTCACAACAAGATCATCCTTCTCAACTCCCAATTTGGATAGTCGATCTAATAGATCGGTAACTTCAGGAGAATCTGATATTTCACCCTTGAGATATGTAGTGATTGTAATAGAGCCTTTGTTTCCAGACTTGTAAAGGTTGAAGGCATAATCTGCCAGACCCGCAACTTGATTGCTGAGGTCATTGTCCACATTTACGATGATAATTTCTTTCTTGACTTCTTTTGCAATACCATTAGTAGAAACTGTGGCACTTCCGACGTATGTACAGAAGCACATAGCCGCAATTAGCAATAGCATTTTGCTGTTGGCAATGTTCATGGGTAATAAGTTATTGAAGCTTAAATCTACAAGGGTGGGGCCCTTATAAATTGCGCTTCAGGTTATGTTCAGGTGTAAAACTACATTAATGAGACGAATGTTGCTGGAAAAGACACATGTAGGACTAAAAACTATGGTAATCCATTAGTTAATTGACGCCTTTTGGCCAACATTCCTTAACTCTATACTAGTGTAAACACCTAGTGCCTACTTTTTCGTGACCCCGGTTCCCAATCTACGTTGTGACAGTAGAATGCTGATATTCTCAAAATTTACTCAATAATTCTCTGTTTTATTGTCAGAACTGAAGCTGAAACCATTGGCTATAAACTATGGATCGATTAGCTCTTTTGAGAGCTGACTTCATACCTTCGATCATTTATTAAGCATATGAACTTCACTAATTTTAAAGTATCGCCTTTAAAGTGGCCCTTCTTTTATGGATGGATGATTCTGTTAGTCGGAGCCTTGGGCGTATTAATGACAGCCCCAGGTCAGACGATCGGGGTTTCGGCTTTCACAGATCCATTGATAGATGCTTTACGATTGAGTAGAGATCAGTTGAGTCTATCCTATATGGGTGGAACGATGATAAGTGCTTTTATGTTAACCAAGGCCGGTAAGTTATTTGATCGATTTGGAGCAATGAAGACTGCGCTTGTTGCTTCTATTGGACTCGGTATCGCATTAGTTTACTTAAGTCAGACAGATAAATTAGCGATGCTATTTGGTGGTTCACAAGTGATGACAATGGTTTCAGTTCTCTTGGGATTTGTATTGATTAGATTTTTTGGTCAAGGAGTATTGACATTGGCCAGTAGGACAATGGTTGTTAAGTGGTTTGATGCTAAGCGTGGATTAGCTGTCGGAGTATTAAGTATGGTGACGGCCTTCGGATTTTCTATGGCGCCTAAGGTTTTTGATACCCTGATTGGGAAGTATGGATGGTCAGGCGCTTGGCTTGTGATAGCCATTTTGAGTGGTGTAATATTTCCAGTTGTCATTCTCTTGTTTTTTAAGAATGGTCCAGAAGCATATGGAGTTCTTCCTGATGGATTTAAGAAAGGCGACGTTAGGAAAGTCAAGGCAGTAAGATTTCCAGTTCATAGGGATTATAATCTTACAGAAGCTAGATCGACATTGAGTCTTTGGGTTTTTGCGGGTCTGACCGCATTATATGGTTTAGTGATTACTGGTCTAACATTTCACATCGTCTCGATATTTGCGGAAAGAGGTTTGGATAAGGACATAGCTATTAGTGTTTTTCAGCCTCTTGCTTTTGTAGCAGTAGTAACTACATTAATCTGTAGTCCGCTAAGCGATTATATCAAAATGAAGTATTTGGCTTTTGCATTTTGTATATCAGGTATGGTCGGGATGTATAGCATTGCACAATTAGGCTCAAGTGATATCTATTATAATCTACTGATTTTTTCATTTGGTATCTGCTCTGGGATTCACCCATTAGTGATCACCCTTTTTCTTCCTCGATTTTTTGGCAAGCTACACCTTGGTGCTATCACGGGGCAGGCGATGACTTTGGTTGTTTTTGCAAGTGCCTTAGGGCCGATATTGTTCAGCCAATCTTTGAGTATAACTGGAAGTTATACTTTGGCTGCTTATATATGTGGCGTAGCCTTTTTTATAATTTTAATATTAGGGCTTGTGACTAAAAACCCTCAGTTAGAACACGCACAGGTTTAGTGTTGTATAACCGGCTCCTTATATTCCTGACCTTCTATCATCATCTTAGAAATGATCTCACACATGATCTCCGAAGTTCCTCCTCCTATCTGACCTAAGCGAGCATCTCGGAACATCCGGGCTAAAGGGTAATCTTCCATGAATCCATATCCACCGAACATTTGAAGACATTCAGTTATTACTTTATCTGCTAGCTGTGTGCCAAGAAGCTTACACATAGATGCTTCTTTGACAGGGTAGTCGCCATCATTATATCTTCTATAGAGACTATAAACAAATGCTCTATTCATCTCTATTTCTGAAGCCATCTGAGCAACTCGATGTCTTAATACTTGAAACTTATTAATCTTCCTTCCAAAAGCTTCCCGTTCATTCATATACTTCAGAGTAACTTCAAGAGCATAGGAAGCAGCGGCGACACCTCCAGAACCCAGAGAAAGTCTCTCGGTTACAAAGTGTTGCATGATATATAAGAACCCTTGTCCTTCACCTCCTAAGAGGTTCTCTACAGGGACGCGAACGTCATCGAATGCAATCTCACCAGTATCAGAAGCCCGCCAACCTAACTTGTCCAACATCGTGGCACTTAGTCCTTTACTTTCTCTATCGATTATTAATAAGCTGATTCCCTTTGCCTTGGCAGAGGGATCTGTCTTTACAACTACAATTAGAAAATCACTTAATACTCCATTTGTGATAAATGTCTTTGAGCCATTTACAATATAGTGATCACCATCTCTTATGGCAGATGTAGTAATGCCTTGCACATCTGAACCTCCCCCAGGTTCTGTGATGGCTAAGCAACCTATCTTTTCTCCTAAGATGCCAGGCACCAAGTATTTTTGCTTCTGCTCTTCTGTTCCTTCAGCGCTAAGATGCGTGAGTGCTAAGAGTGGGTGAGCACCGATACTTGCCGAGAAGCCACCGCTATTCATACGAGCTAATTCTTCGTCGAATATGACATTGTACCAGACATCGCCATCCATACCGCCATAGGCTTCAGGAAGTGTCATTCCGAAAAACCCCATCTCACCAAATTTATGATAGATCTCTCTTGGTAGAAACCCATCTTTTTCCCATTGATTGACATTGGGCTTTACTTCCTTTTCTAAAAAATCTCTGAACGTCTGTCTAAACAGATCGTGCTCTTCAGAAAAATAATAGCCGGTACTTGAATTATTCATGATGATTACTTCTTGCTCGAAAGTTACTTCATTGCATCAGAAGTTCCGTCTTAACTATACCTGAGATATTGGCACGTGTATCATTTAAAAGAATTGATACCTTAGAGACCATGAAGAACAAAGTAGTATGGATCACGGGTGCCTCTTCAGGTATAGGTGCAGCTTGTGCTCAGGCATGTAGTAATCAAGGAGCTAAGATTATCCTTTCAGCAAGGAGAAAAGACAAGTTGAAAGAAGTTCAAGCTGGTCTGAGCGGACTTTCTGAGATTATAGAATTGGATGTTACAGATACTGGATCTATTTTGACGAAGGCTGAAGCTGCCGCCAAATTTTATGGGCCTGTAGATATCTTGATCAACAATGCTGGGATCAGTCAGAGAGGGTTAGTGGAAGAGACTGATTTAGAAGTGGACCGCCGTCTATTTGAAGTGAATTACTTTGGAAATATCGCATTGACTAAAGCTGTGCTCCCGTCTATGTTGGATCGTAAGACTGGAAGCATCGTTCCTATCTCCAGTATAGCTGGAAAGATAAGCACGCCAGGTAGATCTTCATATGCTGCTACGAAGCATGCACTTCAAGGATTTTATGATGCACTGAGAGCTGAGGTTCAGGATAGAGGTGTACATGTTAATGTGATCTGTCCTGGATATATCAAAACTGATATTTCTATTAACGCGCTTGATGCCAAAGGAGGGAAGCACGGCGTGATGGATCCTAATCAAGCCAATGG
>CALHUZ010000301.1 GCA_938039305.1 uncultured Saprospiraceae bacterium | reverse complement strand
CCTTCTACGTTTTGAAATCTTAGTACGATCTTCTTTCTGATTTTGATTTTCAGCTTATCTGCTAACGCTTGACCGATGATAATGGGGTTTCTGGCATCACTGTTGAGAAATGTTCCTTCTATGATCTTTTCATTCATCTTGGTTACAGTTTGCTCCTGATCGGGCACTACTCCTTTTATGAGTACTCCTCTGCTGGCTTTAGCCGAAGAGATGATACCGTTGATCAAAGTTCTTGGAACCGCTGCCGCGACATTTTCTAATTCGCTTATTTGTGTGACTTTATCATTTACATCAGTGAAGAACAAGGAGACGTCATAGTCATCTTTATAGTTGGGTGTATGAATCTGTAAGTGAGAGATTTCGTTTTGAACCGTGTTGTTTATGTACGATTGTATCTGCCCATTAATAAAAGCGAGGATGAATACTGTAGCGCCTACACCTATGATGATAGCTGTCATGATGACAATACTTCTAAGTGCAGATCTCCAGATATTTCTCCAAGCAAGTTTTACTAACAAGTTCTAAGTTTTGTTGGTGACGATTTAATTTTTAGTCCCGCATGGCGGCTATAGTATTTAGGTTGAATATTTTGATAATCGGATAGAGAGAGAGCACGCTTGTCAGAATGGCAACGATAATCGCTTGATTGAAAAATATCGACCATTCAAATGCAGCGGGGAATATAGGTTCTACACCAAAGCTCTCATAAGTCTTAACTGCATCTTCTCCCATGATGGCAAGGTTAAGTGGGTTGGTGTGGAAGTAGTAGACAATGATGGCCGATATGATGATTCCCACTATACTACCTACAAATCCAAGTAATAGAATCTCCATCCAGACGGTCCTTGCTAACTTTCCTTTATTCATTCCAATGGCGGTAAGAATACCAAATTCATGCATGCGTTCCTTTGTAAGCATTAGTATAGTACCTAATAAAACAAACCCTATAATCAAATAAAGCACAAAGAGCATAATCATAGCCCCTCCAGTGTCAACCTCCCGAGCTTGCTGCAATTCTGGCAGCATCTCTTTCCAATTCATGATCTCATATTGGGTTGTATCCAGAGTTGTCTTGAGAGATGCTAAAGCAAGCAAAGCATCTTCTTTATTGCTGATATCCAATGCTAGGGAGGTCACGTTGCCTTCAGTGCCATAGAATTGATCTGCCGCTTTTATAGGCATGAAGATGGTTCTCTTATTCAATTCAGGAGATGGAAAATGTAAAATCCCTTTCACCAAGAATTTTCCTGCTGCGTTGACTCCATGATATCCTTGGCCGATTAAGACTAAAGTATCGTTAATGTTGATCTTAAGTGCTTCTGCTACTCCCTTCCCGATGATAACGGCCTTGTCATCAGCTGATAGATAACTACCTGATACAATGCGAGAGCTGATCTGTGTCATCTGATCCTCCTTGATTGGATCAGTTCCAATGACAAATGATGCCTTTGTGTATTTAGAATAGGACGCCAGAGCAAATGACTCGATACGTGGTACCGTTCCTTCAACTGAAGATAACTTTGAAGCTTCATGTGAAGAAGGTAAGTAGCCAAACGAATTATCTAATGTCTGTTCATCCCAATATCCTTTTTTATGAATTTGTCCAAAACCAGAATAAGAATTGACAACACTAATCATCATGTGGTCCCAAGCTCCTTTTTGAAAAGAGTTCATGAAAGATGCGAAGAAAACAGCAAAAGCCACGGCACTGATGGTCAGCAGTGTGCGACGCTTATTGCGATAAATATTTCTCCATGCAAGTTTGATTAACAATGCTTGTTACGTTTTATAAGTTTGATGTGTTTAATAGGTTTAAGAAGTTCTGATTCGCTTTCTTTTATCAGTTTTCTATTTAGTTCTTTTCATTCACTAATTAACCCATTAGCATATTAGCCCATTAGCCCATTCCTCGTCACTTAACGCGTTTCATGTTTTGTATGGAGAAGAAGTTGTCTTTGATTGGGATGTCAAAAGCAATATCTATATACTCTAATATCGTCTGATGACCTTCCTCTTCTTCTGGAGTGATGATCATTTTGCTTGGCAATATTTTGCCACCGATATTTTTAACATCAGATCCAGCCATGGTATTGATCAGATATGCGTCTTCATCGTAGAATTCAGTTTTCAGTTGCATGAATTCTGCGACATCTATCCATGTTAGAATCCTTCCCCAGATCACTGCCGCATCTTCTTTTGGTATTAATTCTAATTTATAGCAATCTCTGCCTTCTATCTCTTCGATACCAATAAGCGTATGAGTATAATCATTAACTATGGAGAATTGCTTTACAAGATCATCGTTTGTAAGATCAGAACCCATCCAGGATTGCATCATCATGCTTGGTGGGAGTTTTATATTGCGGTCGATACTTGGTTGCCAATTCCAAATTTCCTTATCTCTTTTTAAAAAAGCAGTTCCTTTATCTCGAGCGGGTCCTACAATAAGCGTGAGCGAATAATCATCTCCCTTCGACCAAGCTTTCATTCTCATCTCACGAGTCCAAGATGGTCGTACTATTGTCATTTTCATCTCCGCTTTGCTACTTCCACCTTGAAGCTTGTCATTTGCTTTCTTAATGATCACAAGTGGATCTGTCTCACTTTGTGCTGAAACTTCAGTGGCTGCTGCGCTTAAACCAATGATTAGAATGAGGATGTATCGAAGCATTAATTTCATCATGCTGTTTTCTTTACTTTTTTACTATTGCTGATATGATCAAACATAGTTCTTAGAAATGTCTTATCGACAAATGTGATTGAACCTTTAGGAGCTCCAAGAATACGCTCCATGACGTCTTCCCAGACATTTGTCAGGTCCATCAGATCATCTATACTGTAATCGTCATTTTCTATATGTTTCAAAATGGCATTGCCCAAGTCTTGTGAAAAGAACTGTGAGAATTGAATGATTTTAGTTGCCAGTTGATCAGGATATGGAGTATCAAAAACACCTTCGTTAACTCCTTGATGGATGATGCTGCTAAAGATGTCTTTAGCGAGCAATTCGGATTGCTTGGTCATCTCACTGAGCAACCTAATATTGTGGCTGTCGTAAAGGATGGTCATCAGAGATATCATCATGTCAAGATGCTGGAGGTCCCAGTCTCTGCCTTGCTGCATGATTTTGTTGAGTTTCTCTAGAGCATTAAGGGATTGATCTTGTGTGACTAGTTGGTGTTGCTCCATGATAGGACCCATCTCATGAATCACCCATTGAGTCAGGAGGTCTTCTTTAGAAGTGAAGTAGTGGTAGAAGGTACCTTTTGCAACGCCTACTTTTTGGGTAAGCATAGAAACGGACATTTTTTGGTATCCTACCGAGTAGAAGAACTCGTTAGTTGCCTTGAGAAACTCAAGTCTTCTGACGTCATATTCTTTTACTGTTCTACTTACTGTCATTTAAAATCCCAATTACTGACTGACCGTCGGTCGGTATCAAATGTAAGTATACTTTTAACCAGAATCAAGCCTGCTTGCGACCATTTAATAATCCAAACAGGACAATTACACGTTTGCCCAAGATTTATTAGCTGCTTTTCCATACATTTCTCTGTATTCTGATCACTCATTAGTTGTCTATAGGTATTAGACCTAAACTAAAACCTGAAAATTGCGGTTTGTCTTAATCATCTTTCTCTGTCTTATAGGGTGTCTATCAGGACATGCTCAGCAGCTCGATGATGTGATCAGCAGATATTTGTCGACAGACATAGCCACCGAACAATATGATCTCTTCTCAGAACTCATGTTTGGCAATTCTGAATATTCCTTCAAAGACCTTAAGAAGGAAGCTGCTATCAACATGGCAAAGGCCGAGGCAGAGCATGATCCGCGATATACTTCTATCGCATATAGCATCTTAGGAGATGCTTATTACTTAGCTGGGAAGCGGGATTCTGCAATGACGTATTATTTGCTTCAAGCAGCATCATTAGAAGGAATAGATCATACAACTTCTCATCTTACACTGATTGCTTCTGGATTGGGAAATGCTGCTAATGCGGCCAATACCTTGGGGCAGCGAACAAAGTCAATAGACTTAGCCTATGAAGCCCTGCCATATGCAGTGCAGATAGGAGACCCAAGAGGAGAAGCAGACTTGTTCTATCTACTTGCTAATGGATATCAGAGTGTCTTGCAACCCGATTCAGCGTTGTTCTACTTCAATAAGTGCTATCGCATTAATCTGGCTTCCGGTGATCAGAGAAGTATGGCCAGTAATCTCATGTACATAGGCTCTATCTATATGACACAAAGTAAAAATAGATTGGGCTTAGAGACTTATCACGATGCATTGAATGTGCTTCCTGACTCAAGTGCTTTTAGATCGCCAAGAATGCAGGCTTACAGTAATATCAGCAATGCGTATAGCTCCTTAGGATTGATTGATTCTGCATTTCATTTTTTGACACTCGCGAAGCAAGAAAGCAGTCAACTTAAAAGTAAAAATTACAGTAATAGAATAGAACTTAGACTGATTGATATTTTACTTAAAGATGATATTGTACAAGCAGAACAGCGGCTAGATAAGCTTCGATCTATCACTGATGAAGAAGAGAGTTTGTCCGTTTTACTAGGGATAGAAACATCTTGTAGTAGGATGTACTTAAAGAAAAATGAAATTGAAAAAGCAGCACAGTGTCTCGATCGAGCCTTTGATATAGTTGAGAACTCTGACCTAAAGTATCAAAAAGAAGTACTGTATCCTTTGGCCATTGAGATTTATGAGGAACAAGGAAATCATGCGAAAGCGCTGAAGTATAGTAAGTTGAACTCCGAGCAAATAAGAGCATATAACAATGACGAGATTGAAAAAGCCATCCTATCCAATGAGTTCAAACATGAGAGAGAGGGCTTAGAAAAGGACAATGAACTAAGAAACTTAGAAAACACTTTGCTTTCTACCAAGTTGTCCAGAAGGAGATGGATATCATTGGTGCTTTCTGCGCTTCTTGCTTTGGCATTGATATCCGCTTATCTCATATGGCGACAATCAAAGAATAAGGTAAAAATGCAAAACTTGGCGCAGGAGGCAGTACTCGTAGAAAAGGAAAGGCTATACCTGGAAAAGGAGATGGAGGCGCTTAGGGCTCAGATGAATCCACACTTTTTGTTTAATAGCCTCAACTCAATCAATCACTATATCCTTAACGAAGAACCTCGTCAAGCCTCGTCATATCTTTCTAAGTTCTCTCAGCTCATGCGTATGATACTATCTAATTCTAAACAAAGGTATGTCGCGCTTGCTAAAGAGCTTAACGCGATACGTCTTTATACGGAAATAGAGAATCTTAGATTTGAAGATAAGTTTAACTATGTGGAGAAGTTAGGCTTAAACCTTGACTTAGATGAAATATTAGTTCCGCCTTTGATTTTGCAACCTTTTGTGGAGAACTGTATAAAGCATGCATTCGTAGGAGTAGAAGAAGATTGTGAGATTGTGATGGAAATTGAAAAGAGCAAGGATCAATTGTTGATACAGATCAGTGATAATGGGGTAGGACTGAAAAATTCTAAAGTAAACAATCGATCTAAAAATGAGCTCAATAAATCATATGGTTTGGAGATTACTAAGAGTAGATTAGAATTGATTGCTAAGCTTTATAAAATAGAATGCCATATGGAGGTAAGGAGTATTCTTGATGATGATGGACATGTCATGGGAACCATGGTTTATATGGAGGTTCCTATTATTCAAGAGGATGTATAATATGAGTAGAGATGAATAAGCAAACATTACGTGCGATTATTATAGACGATGAAACCAAGTGCAGAAGCGTTCTTGAAAAACAATTAAGCTTCGCATGTCCTAATGTTGATGTACTCGCATCTCTTGGAGAACCTCAAGCAGCCGTGAGTGTTGTAAGAGATTTGTCTCCGGATATTCTTTTCTTGGATATTGAGATGCCTTTGATGAATGGCTTCGAGTTCCTGCAAGAGCTCGATCGAATAGATATAGATGTCATCTTTACAACGGCCCATGAAGAATATGCA
>CALHUZ010000300.1 GCA_938039305.1 uncultured Saprospiraceae bacterium | reverse complement strand
GCAAGGTCTTCACCAGTTATAGAATAACCATTGGAGGTCTTGGCGATCTGTGCATGATAGCATGCTTGTATCACACTGTTCTTGCCTATTTCACAAAGATCCCTACTTGATGGATCACATTGAGCATTGATCTTGTTGAAGATGGCGACATTAGAGATGAGGAGTAGAACTGCAATGACCTTACCATAACGATTGTTGATGCTGATAGCTTCACTGATATATTGAAAACAGGATCTCACGTAATCGCTTATAGTTTTTTAATCACTCTCTCTCTAAGAATCATTCTAAAGATACTTTTTTCAAGGATTTAGCTTACTAATTTGTCATTTCAATGAGGTATTTGGTAATGAAGAGAGCGCCATTTATTCTTTTCTTCAAGCCTTTGATCTTTGTTACTTTAGCTAATCAAGAACCTAAACTATGCACTTAACGAATCAAATCACTGCCGACAAGGAGCAATTCATAGACTTCATAAAAAACTATCCATCTCAGACACCTGTGACGATGCTGAACATACTCAAGTTTAAAGAGAAGTCTGGGAATGTTGATGATGACGGAGTGCATGAAACTGGGGAAAGAGCCTATAATAGGTACGGCAAGAATGTGGCACCGCTATTAGCCAAAGTTGGAGGACAATTGGTCTGGGCAGGTAAGGCTAATCAGACGCTTATCGGTGACTATGAAGAGCAGCCTGATAGGATTATTATTGTCTCTTATCCATCCAAAGAAGCATTTATAGAAATGACTACATCTGAGGCTTATCAAAAGATCAAGCATGATCGAGAGATATCTCTTGTGTATGGTGGGTTGATTGTTACTGAGACTTTAGGAGGTTAAAAAAGGCACTCTCTGAGTACAGGGAATAAGTGTAATTTTGCACTAAGAACTTCCATGTGCGGGCTTACCTATACTTTACGATTACTGCTATTTTCTGGGGCTTGAATTTTCATTTTGCTAAGATGATGCTTCAAGAGGCTCATTTTATAGAAGCTGGATTTTGGAGATATCTATTTGGCGTGGTTCCATTGTTTGTTTTAGCCTTTCGGAAAATGGCTCCTGTCCAGGATGTATTGAAGAATATCACTGGAGTCTTATTGGTAGGAGTTGTATGTCTCTTTGGGTTCAATTTATTCTTCTTTTTGGGACTGATGTATAGCCCCGCTATTAATGGGTCACTTATCGTAAGCTTAACTCCTGCTCTTACGCTTTTATATTCTAATCGTATATTGAAAACATCGCTGCGTTTACAAGAATTAATTGGAGTATCTATTTCTTTTTTAGGTGTCTTGTATTTGATTTTAAAAGGGAATATCGGTGACTTCTCGAGTATAGAGTTTAGCTGGGGTGATATCCTTTTGATTGGATCAGCTAACTTTTTTGCATTACAAAATGTATGGTCTAAAAAGTACGGAGGACAACTATCAAATATCAATTTTACATTTTTTACGAATTTATTTTGTCTGCTTAGTTTTCTACTTGTCCTGCCATTTGTAGGAGGTTTTAATATAAGTGAATTTAGTTCTTCTTTTTGGTTTGCTTCTATTGGCATTGGTTGCTTTGGAACTGCTGTGGCATATTTCCTTTGGAATAAAGGCATACAACTCACTAGTGCCAATCAGGCCGGCATTTTTATAAATGTAGTCCCCTTATCTACTGCAGTCTTTTCATTGGTATTGGGAGAGGTATTGCATGGGTATCACTTAGTGAGTGGAGCCTTGATAGTGATAGGGGTAGTTGTTATGATGAATAGAACCTTTGGCAAGAAATAACAATACGACTTTCCAGAATAGTCACTATCATTTGAAAAGATAAAGGAGGTTCTATACAGAACCTCCTAAATTTTGAAGAAGGGTACCGCTGATCTAGAATTGTAGCGAACTTGCCAGCATGAAGTAAAAATACTTCAACTAGTCGTTCCTTATTCAAAAGACAAATTAATTATAGACTAAACAAGACGTTGATTCATTTAGGTAAAATGCTGACTCAAAAAGGGTTGGTTTGGCTCACCTATTGGTTTTAAGTGTACTTTATCGAAATAGCTTTAAATAGTTGCCGATAATCAATCAATGCTAAAAATCAAAGAAGACTCTGGTTCTGAACATGTACGAGCCATGGCTAAATACTTTAATTCGAAACTGGATAAAGGCAATGATGCCTCGACGATTGCTATAAGCAACGATCAAGCAAATGGTTTTATCAGTTCCTATCGTTTGTTCAATGGGCTAAGAGTATGGGTTTATAATGTCACTTTCCTAAAGGACTTTGAAGTTGACATGGGACTTTCCGAAGATCGACCATATTATTTTTGCTACAACGTCAAAGGACACTTTTTGCATCGATTCGGTATCGAAGATGATTTTGTAGAGGTACTTCAAAATCAAAATATGATCGTCCGAGGTAGTCCTGATACCTCTGTGCACATTACCTTTCCAGCAAATGTAAAATTGGAAATAGCAGTAATCGTCGTGGACATAAATTTGTTAGGAAGTATAAAGACAAGAAACGCTAAACGTATTCACTTAAAACTAGAAGCAATATTTGAAAAAAGTTCTCAAGATGGCCCCTATAGGCATCTTGGAAAGATCGATAGCCAGACTGAGAAATATGCTTCGATAGTTTGTGAGAATAATGATGTTGACCTTGTAGGCGGACTTCTGACAGAAGGTGCTGTTCTGAATATGTTGGCGTCACAAATTAGATCTTATAGTACGGACGGTTTTGTACTCGACCCTAAAATATTAAGTAGGTATGAGCTTTCTAAAATAACTTCTTTAGGAGCACATGTACTCAGTAATCTTGAGACTGTTTTGACAATTGATGAACTCAGTGACTTCTTTAAGTTAAGCCCGAAGAAACTTCAGATCGGTGTAAAATATCTCTACGGCGACACTGTAGGACGTTATATCTCAAATATCCGCATGGGGCATGCGCGACATTTGTTTATAACTACAGACTATAATGTGTCAGAAGTCTGTCACCTGATAGGACTTTCGAGTAAGAGTTACTTTTCTAAAAAGTTTAAAAATAGATATGGTGTCTCGCCTAGTTTATATCGAGAAACTTTATATGAAGAAACATCCTAACCAATCTTTCTGAGTTTTTTTAAGACTCATTATCTGAATTCCCCTCATCATTAGGTTTGAGAATTAGTAATTGTTACTACTGAAAGATTTGATTCGGATTCGACCACATAATGTAATGGCACAAAAGTAATTTCCATAATACAGCGTGTATTGACCTTAGCTGATGAGGCTTCTCATTATATCGTATTAGATATTATGGAGAGATAATTTTTCCTTGAATGGATTTTATGGTTATAAATCAGTAAAATTATAGCGTAGAGGTTTTCTTAGCTATGAAGCACATATTCTTTTTTTTATTAGTCGCGCTGTGCTCCTGCACTCAAAAGAAAGAGTACAATGTGCTTTTTATTATCTCAGATGATTTGACTGCAACTGCAGTAGGTGCTTATGGAAGTAAGGTGTGTAGGACGCCTAACATTGATAAGCTTGCAGCAGAAGGTGTGCGATACACAAAGGCATATTGTCAGTACCCTGTATGTGGGCCTTCGCGAGCTTCCTTTATGAGTGGGTATTATCCTCATGCGACTACAACTTTTGGATATGTTAGTGGCCGTGATAATATTGGTGCTGAACGCAAGACTTGGTCGCAACTTTTTAAAGAGGCTGGATATTTCACAGCAAGAGTGAGTAAGATATTTCATATGGGTATTCCAATTGATATCGAAAGAGGAAGTGATGGAAAAGATGACCCCGCTTCATGGAATGAAAAGTACAATAGTAAAGCACTTGAATGGCAGACAAGAGGTGAAGCTGAGTTAGTACAAGGAAACTCTGATGGTACAATAGAAAGAAAGGGCGGCAATGTCATGACTATCGTCAAAGCTGAAGGTGATGATCTGGTACATGCTGATGGTCAAGCTGCGGAGAAAGCAAGTGAGTTAATCAGAAAACACAAGGATGACAAGTTCTTCCTTGCAGTTGGTATGGTTCGCCCCCATGTGCCTTTTGTAGCACCAAAGTCATATTTTGATCCATATCCATTTGCTAATATTGTCCTTCCTGAAAAAGTAGAAAATGACTGGGATGATATACCTGAAAGAGGTATCAACTATGTCACTAGTGTAAATGGAGAGATGAGTATCGAGCAACAGCAAAAAGCTGTAGCGGCATACTATGCTTCCGTTTCCTTTATGGATGCACAAGTGGGCAAGGTGTTGAACACGTTAAAGGAAGAAGGATTAGAAGATAATACGATTGTAATATTCACATCCGACCATGGATTTCATTTAGGAGAGCATGATTTTTGGATGAAGGTTAGTTTGCATGAAGAGTCAGTGCGTATTCCGCTTATCATTAAGATACCAGGTGAAGAGCCTGCTGTTTGCAATTCCTTAGTTGAACTGATCGATTTATATCCAACTATAGCGGAGTCAGCGGGATTGGAATATTCTGAACATCTACAAGGAAAGAGTCTTGTGAAAACAATTGACGATCCAGAATATGAAGTTAGAAATATGGCCTTTTCTGTTTCTCAAGGTGGGAAGACCTTTTTGCTTAGAACAGATGAGTGGGCTTATATTCAATACGATGAAGATGCAAAGTCAGGGATGGAGCTTTTTGATATGGAAAAAGATCCCAAGCAGTATACTAACTTAGCTTTTGATCCGGAGTATGAAAGTATTGTTGATGACTTTCAGCAAAGGCTTGTTGAGAAATTGAAAGAGGTTAGGGCTAATGATTTGGGGATTGCATATGATTAACGTTCTCATTGACTAGTTATATGATCTTATTTATGATTGAGCAGTTTGGATTAATTTGGAATTGGACATCGATGTATTAAATGAAAAACGTGAAAAGTAAGAAGAGAAAAAAATATGGGGTTGATTTTCTGTTAATGTTTATAGCAGTTGTTGCGGGTTTTGCCTTGAATAATTGGACAGAGAACAGACGAGATGGAAATGCTGAGAGTAAAATAATGGCTGAAATCTACAATGGTTTAAAGAAAGACATTGATGATATACGAATTAATAAGGCTGGGCACATGGGTGGAATGAAGGCTTGTGATTTTTGGAGAGATTTAGTTGAAGGAAGAGATGTGAAATTAGATTCTATTTCACAACACTATTTTGATTTAACAAGAGATTATATTTCGATTCAAAATGTTTCTGGATATGAAACTTTAAAATCAAGGGGTTTAGAGTTGGTCGATAATGATTCATTGAGAGCAGCTATAATATCTATATATGAATACGACTATAGTACATTGAGGAAACTTGAAGAGGAGTATAATGAAATGCAATTTCAAAGAAATTACTTTAAGGAAATTAATAGTTATTTAGCTCCGAGTTTTATGTTCGATGAAAAAGGGCATATTGTGAATATTGACTTGCCGCTAAATTTATCAGAGTCTGACAGAAAAATTATGCTAACATATTTGTGGAAGATTCAAGTAAACCGAAATGTAATGCTTGGGTTTTATTCTGATATCGAAGATAAGGTGAATGACGTTTTGAAAAAAATTGAAAAGGAGCAGTATTAAAAGTTACTGATTTGAGTAAAAGGTGAATTTTAAAGTTGTATTAGATAAATAAATTATGTCTTCAAAAAGAATATTTTTTACAGGTGGATCTGGTAAGGCTGGCAAGCATGTCATTCCATATTTACTTGATCAGGGGCATAGAGTGATCAATGTAGACTTGGTACCTCTTGATCATCCAGGAGTCGATAATCTGATTGCAGATATTACAGATTCAGGGCAAATGTTCAACGCGATGACTTCGTATGCTGGGTTCGATGAATTAGAACCAGGTAATGGTGTGCCACAGTTTGATGCAGTAGTTCACTTCGCTGCAGTGTCCCGCATATTGATCAATCCAGACAATGAAACATTTCGGGTTAATACAATGGGCACATACAATGTGATAGAAGCCGCTGTGAAACTTGGAATCAAGAAGATTATAATAGCATCGTCTGAAACCACTTATGGTATCTGCTTTGCAGACGGTCAAACCAACCCAACAGCTCTGCCTCTTGAAGAAGACTACGACGTCGATCCTATGGATAGTTACGGATTATCAAAAGTGGTTAATGAAAGGACTGCACGCAGCTTCCAAAGACGATCAGGTTTGGACATATACGCACTTAGAATCGGTAACGTGGTAGAACCTCACGAATATGCTAAGCTCTTTCCTCACTACTTCAAGCACCCAGAAGTACGACGAAGAAATGCCTTCTGTTATATCGATGCACGTGACTTAGGGCAGATTGTAGATTTGTGCTTAGGAAAAGACGATCTGGGCTATCAAGTTTTCAATGCTGGAAATGATCACAATGGAGCCATTATCCCAAGTAAAGAATTAGCAGAGCGATTTTTTCCTGATGTACCATTAAGTCGAGAACTAAGTGAACATGAAGCGTTATTTTCTAATCGGAAGATCAAGGAGGTGTTGGGATTTAAAGAGCAGCATAATTGGAGGAGGTATGTTAGTTGAAAATTGAAAGAGAAGACAGATGTCAGATAACAGATGTCAGATGAGGGGAGTCGAAAGTAGTATAATATCAAAGAAGTTAGAACTAATGTTTTTTTCCATAAGCACATAGGAACTAAAGCACTAAAGCACAAAAAGAAAACGGATTTGCAAGTATCACTTAAACCCATAAAACATCTAAAACGTATTAAACATATAGCTTCTCAAATATCCCTACGACCTCCTCAACCGCCCGATCAATAAACAAAGCAGTATCCGATATCCCTGAAACCACGCGAGATATATCATGATCAACAGCCCC